>JBCBPQ010000150.1:0-17504 GCA_039820645.1 Cyanobacteria bacterium J06633_8
ATTAAGGGAGATCCAAGAAATAAAATGTCCCACCGTTTTACAAATATTCCGGTCAAAACCTAGATATACTGGGGTGTCGCCTTTCCGGCGACACCGACGGTGGGACATTTTATTATCTGTAAGTGCCTAACGGCGCGCACGAGCAGGGGCTTTTACGCCAGTTACTCCTGAAGATTTACTCGCTACTCCTAACTTTTAACTTCCTTTAACCTGATTGTTTTCAATGCTTCTATCTAGTTGATACTCACAAACGCTATAATAATCATTCCATTCCTCATGTCCGATTTTCTGGTTAAAAACCGAATATTTTCTAGCTTCTCTCCACTAATTTTATAGGAGTTGTTCAAATGAATATCGCGACACTTTTAATTGCTTGGTTAATAACAGCAATTAGCTTTTTAATTATCAGCAAAATTCCATTGATAGGAGTTGAAGTTGACTCTTTAAACAAAAGCTTCATTTCAGCCGCTGTTCTTGGTATTGTTACTGTATTAGTTAAACCAATTTTAAAATTAATTTTTGCAATACCAAATCTTCTCACACTAACTTTATTTCACGGTATTTTTACCTTTATCATTTCCGTAATTTGTTTCGGTATTGCAGCTTTTTTGGTACAAGGATTCCGCCTACGTTACGGAATTTGGAGCGCAATAATGGGAGCGCTAACACTCTCAGTTGTTAGCAGCTTGATTTACTCTGCTTTACCTCTTTAAGCTTTAAAGTTAGGAGTAATAAACCTCAATTTATCTCCTAACTTATTTATAAGTAATTGACTTTCTTAGTCATTCTTGGCTCGGAGGAGAAACTTTGGTATCGGATTTCTGAGCGCGTTGCTCCCGTCTTTTACGATCTGCTGCAATCATATCAGCCATTACTATGGCAGCTTGTGCCATTTTATCTAAGTTAGAGCGGTATAAATCCAAATCTTTGCTCAACTTGTCTTCAGATAAATTCAAGCCATCTGCGATAGTTTTCAAAGCTTCATTACGGAGTTTCTCGTCTTTAACCATTTCTGGATCTGACGATTCCAATAAAGTATATAAACCAATTGCAAATAAACGACTGTATTTAAACGAAGAATTGTTCGCAATACCTTCTAATAATCCCTGTAATGCAGAATCATTACCTAAACGTCGCTGGCTTAAATCGCTAACTAAATCTTTCCCCGTTCTGTTTTTAGTTAAATCTTCCAACATACCGGCATCCTGCCTGTATTTTTGTGGATCTTCTTCCACTGATTTTATCAAAGCATTGTAAATCGATTCTTTGTCTTCCTCGGGGTTATAACCCTCCATAAATCGGTTGAAAGTAGTTACTACACCCAAAGCATAAATCTGGTCATACTTAAAATCAGCATTTACACCGAGTAGGTGCATTTCTACCATCAACTCTTCTACTACCCGACGATAAATCGTGTTGATTGGACGGGTGTGAAGGCTGTAGAAAGTTCTTTTTGTTTCAGAAACGGTACGGACGTTATTCACGAAGAAATTTTTATGAATTTTAAGGGCAATGTAAACTTATTCTCGCGCTTGTAGGCGACTTTGCCAAGTCACAATTCCTCTGTAAAAAATTTTTCGGGGACCCCAGGCAGGCTTTTTAAAAATCTCTCGTTTTCAAACCCTAGGGACTCGTCCGTTGTGGGTCTTCGACCCACAACGGGAAGCCTGCCCCTGCATTTTAGGAGTACGTCGGTAATGGTTAATAAACGATTACGGCAGAGGAAAAATGCATCCTCCATCGGCTAGAAGCAATTACATTTTTACAAATGGCTGTTTCAATGGCTGTTTCAGGCTATAGAAAAAAATTTTACATCCACGTTTTAAGTGTGGCGAATGCAATTCAAACCCCTTTCACTATATAATCAACCCATATTTATAATAGTTTAATATTTAATTTGTATTTATGAGTTCTCCGCCAAATTTAAACGTCTTAGCAAATTACCTAGCAGGTGAGTTTGAAAATAAAGAACAAGCAATGTCCGAACCTGCTTGGTACGTTAATTTGCGGATGTGGCAAAGGACTGTATCAATATTTCAAGAAGACAGCATAGCCTTATTTGCCGAGCAAGCAAATATTCTTAATATAGAGCAACCTTACCGTCAGCGCTTGCTAAGAATTACACCGGTTAGCGCTGATGGATGCTTTAAAGCTCAATATTACATGTTTAAAGACCCGACTGCATGGCGGGGTGCAGGGCGCGATGGTACATTACTCAATGCTGTAACTCCCGAAAAATTAGATTTACTTCCGGGATGTGCTCTAATGATGAATACAGTCAACTTAGGAGAAAACCAATACAGATTTATTGCAAAACCCTTACCAGATAGTCGTTGCAAATTTAATTATGCTGGCAACACCATAGAAATTTCATTGGGATTTGAAGCAACCCCAAAAGAATTTGTTAGTTATGACAAAGGAATAGATTCAGCAACCGGAAAAGCAACTTGGGGAGCAATTATGGGTCCTTATCGCTACACCAAGTTGCAGCAATTTTGAAAAAAGTTAGGAGTTCAGAGTTAAAAGTTAAAAATTAAGATTTAGAATTTAAGAGTTAGGAATCAGGAGTTAAAAGCACTTTCGTATACTATATTCAAAACAAATGTATTTATGACTTTTTATAGTCATTTCTATGAGCTAAAAACCAATAAAGTGTAGTAACGTTCTGATGTAACTGTTTTTCAACTAAATTTACTCCTCACTCCTAATTTATTTTTTAGCTAGCTATACTACGAGGTACACCTTCTAAGGCTTCGTCTTCAGTTTCAAATATTTCAAATACCGTATCCATCATAGTTACTTCAAATACTAGTTTTGCTTCTGGATGTACGTTGCAAATACGGAAGCTACCCTTTACCTTGTCCGCATCTCGCATACCGGCAACTAAAGAAGTAAGACCAGAACTATCAATAAAGTTTACCTGTCCTAAATTTACAACCACATGAGGACTTAATTTAGAGATACATTCTTGTAGCTTTAAACGAAACTGCCACGCCGTAGTAATATCTAAACGACCGGTGGGTGATAAAACAATGACAGTATTTCCGTCCTGAGTTGTAAAACTTTTCTGTTCTATATGAATCACGAGTTTTCCCTTAGCACTCTTCAAACTAACTAATTAGATACGGCTATTTCTGCAAAATATTAGTGACTATAAAAAAAATCTATGGCTACTGTAAGATTTATTTGTATAAGTAATAAAGAAATCTTTCAGTAACAAAAAATAATTAATGCCGTAGCTAGAGAATAACAAGCTACAGCCTTAAATGTCACCTAGCACAAATGGTATCTTTAGTAGTTTAACTCACATTATTTAAGTATGTCTCTGATTCCAGTTGACCCAATCTTGAGGCTTGAGGAAGGTTTCATACAATTCTGCTTCTGGAGACCCTGGTTCTGGCTTATACCCATACTGCCAGCGTACTAAAGGTGGTAAGGACATCAAAATTGACTCAGTACGTCCGTTAGTTTGTAAGCCAAAAATAGTACCTCGGTCGTAAACCAAATTGAATTCTACATACCGACCCCGACGGTATAGTTGAAAATCTCGTTGGCGATCGCCATATTCCATCGGATGTCTTTTTGTGACGATTGGTAAATAAGCTGGTAGAAATGCACTACCACATTCTTGGACAAAGGCAAATATTTCTTCCCAATCTCTTGGAGGCAATTCACCAATTTCATTGCTGTATTTAGCTGCATCTTTCTCAGCATGGGGACCGCGATACAAACTACCTCTTCCATCTTGGTAATCGAAAAATAAACCTCCAACACCCCGAGTTTCTTGACGATGCTTGAGGTAAAAATATTCATCACACCAACGTTTGAACACTGGGTAATACTCTTGGTGATGATTATCGCAAGCCTGCTTAAAAGCTTGATGAAAATGAGTTGCATCTTCAGCAAAAGGATAGTAAGGGGTCATATCAGCACCGCCACCGAACCACCAAACCGGACCAGCTTCAAAGTAGCGATAATTCAAATGAACGGTAGGAACGTAAGGATTACGGGGGTGTAACACCATAGAAGTACCCGTGGCATAAAACTTGTGCCCTGCAGCTTCCGGACGATTAGCCACAATTGAAGGTGGTAATTTGGAACCCCAAACTTCAGAAAAATTTACGCCACCTTGTTCAAATATTGCACCCTCACGTAAAACTCGCGAACGTCCTCCACCGCCTTCGGGGCGCTCCCAACTGTCTTCTTGAAAATTTCCGACACCATCAAGTTCAGCTAAAGCTTGAGAAATTTTATCTTGTAGCTGCTTCATAAACTCGCTAACCCTAGCCTTAGCATCGGATGGCGGCAAAGATTGAGAAGAGGACGGCTTGGGGGAGGTTGGCGATGTCAACATAAATTTCTACACCTTTTAGGACGAATTTTACTTATATTATTTTGAACTGGTCGGCTTGTGAAATCCCGCAGTCAGTTTTACCTGTACGTAAAAACTTAGGGAATATAAATAATCCACGTAATTTTTCGATAACATGAATAAAATTATTCTCCCTCAAATAGGTATAGGCTTACAGAGTAGGTTAACTTTTTGCAACTTTTTGATGTGATTACCCCAATATTGAAACTGAATTCTGTAAAAATATGCTGTAAGCGACTGCACAACTGAAGGGTTATTGCATCCATAAAACATGGAATAATCAAGCAAATAATTACTTACCTCTTCACGGGGAAGGCAAGTTCATCATGCAAGCTGAAATTGAAATACTGCCGTCTAAAGCACAAATTGTTGTTATTAAATTTTGCACAAAAGGTGGAGAAATATGAATCTTACCTTAAAAAATGTTTACGTCCATTTCAACATCATCAAAATAGTTAATAGTTAAATTAATTTATTTAAAGTAGTTTATGTTTGTATGAAAATATTTGACAGGTAAAGATTTAAGAAAGCTCTATTCACAAAACTAACTAGAAACAGTTAAAGTGACCCAATTGCCCGGACTCAGAAAAGTGTAGTGTGTAGCCAGGAGGATTAAGAGAATGCAAGGTTGGTTCTCAAAATTTATCAACCGCAAGCGTCGTCGAGTTTGCGTTTCTCTGGTAAGAAGTTATCGCGAAATTAGTTCTGCTTCTGTAGATGAAATATGGCATAAGGTGGTTGATTTGGCAGACGTTTCCTGGCACCCATTATTTAAAAGTACTAACGTACCCGATGGATTAGTACCCAAGCCAGGATTAATTTATAAAGCAGTAACCCGCCTTTCACCAATTCCCATCCGCATTTTTGTCGAACATGTCAATCCTAGGGAGCTTCTAAGCGTGCGAATT
This sequence comes from Cyanobacteria bacterium J06633_8, assembly GCA_039820645.1. Taxonomy (GTDB): domain Bacteria; phylum Cyanobacteriota; class Cyanobacteriia; order Cyanobacteriales; family Nostocaceae; genus Rivularia. The sequence goes on from JBCBPQ010000150.1 coordinate 5,281, forward strand.
CTAGCAATTCCCGGCGTAGAAGAACGAATTAGTTACAAAATAGAGTCCACTGTTTGTGGTAGTTGTTTGTCTTATTCTGTTACTTTACGCGGTTGGCTCTCTCCTTTAGTTTGGTCTTTTTCTCGTCCCTATGCTGACAGAGTGGCACGGGCTTTAATAGAAGCTGTTGAAGAAGCTGCAATTAAAGCAGTATCTAGAAAAAGAAAATCAACTTTACAGTCCGAATTGTTTGAATTTTAAAATCGGGCATGGGAAATTGGGAATATTTAAGAGTAGCAAGTAAAAAGTTTATTTTCCCTTTGCTTCCTTCTGCCCACATTCCTATGTCTCCTATAAGCAATTCCCATAAAAGTAGATAATATTTTTCTGTTAAAAATTGTTTCAGTATCAAGGGTGAAAATGTTATGCAAAATGTTCTTTGTGCAAGTTCCGTTTTAGATGTATTGCAACCGGTACAAGACCCGGAGCTTCGTAAAAGTTTAGTAGAACTAAATATGATTCGCAACGTCAAAATCGAAGATGGGAAAGTTAGCTTCACTTTGGTTTTGACTACACCTGCTTGTCCTTTAAGAGAATTTATTGTTGAAGATTGTCAAAAAGCTGTGAGACAGCTTCCGGGAGTCACGGATGTATCAATAGAAGTTACCGCAGAAACACCCCAACAGAAAAGTTTACCCGACCGTAATGGGGTACCTGGGATCAAAAATATAATTGCCGTTTCTAGCGGTAAAGGCGGTGTTGGTAAAAGTACTGTAGCCGTCAATATCGCAGTAGCACTGGCTCAAACTGGGGCTAAAGTAGGTTTGCTAGATGCCGATATTTACGGACCTAACGACCCCACAATGTTAGGACTTGAGACCGCAAAAATTAACGTGCGTCAAGGGGAAAAAGGTGAGATATTAGAACCTGCTTTTAATCATGGTGTCAAATTAGTTTCAATGGGTTTTTTAATTGACCGAGATCAACCCGTAATTTGGCGCGGACCAATGCTTAATGGAGTCATCCGTCAATTTTTATATCAAGTTGAATGGGGTGAATTAGACTACTTAATTGTAGATATGCCCCCAGGAACGGGTGATGCCCAGTTAACATTGACACAAGCAGTACCTATTGCTGGTGCAGTAATAGTAACTACCCCACAGAATGTAGCTTTGCTAGATTCGCGTAAAGGCTTGCGGATGTTTCAGCAGATGAAAGTACCAGTTTTGGGGATTATTGAAAATATGAGTTACTTTATACCTCCAGATATGCCAGAAAAACAGTATGATATTTTCGGTTCTGGTGGTGGTTTAAAAACAGCTACGGAACTAGGAATACCTTTGTTAGGGTGCGTACCGTTGGAAATATCTACAAGAGTTGGTGGGGATAAGGGAGTTCCCATAGTTATAGCTGATTCAGAATCAGCATCGGCAATTGCTTTAAAAGAAATTTCTTTAGCGATCGCAGGAAAAGTATCAGTGGCTGCCCTTACATAAAAAATTCCATATGTTTCTGTCTGGGTAGCGGGCTGAGTACTGAGAATAAAGATAAAAAGACGCAATTATCAAATATCCTAATCGCTCAGTTATCAACAAGACTAGATGTTACTAAAAAAGTCACGCTACTCACGAAACAGAAATCGCTGGCAGAATTTATTTAAGCCCTGGCACCAAGTAGACTTACTGCTATTTTTGCTGCCCATTGCCGTCAGCATATTTGGCGGCTTTATGATTTTCAGTACGGAATTAAGCCAAGGACAAACTAAGTGGTTGTCGCACTTCTCAATGGCAACTGTAGGTTTCTTACTAGCTTTGTTGATAGCCCGCAGTCGCTATGAAGTTCTCCGACAGTGGCACTGGGTTACTTTTGGTTTAACCAACGCCAGCCTAATTGCTGTAATGGCGATAGGTGTTAGTGCTAAAGGGGCACAGCGGTGGATTAGTATTGGTAGTTTCAACGTACAGCCGTCGGAATTTGCCAAGATCGGAGCAATTATTACCCTAGCCGCACTGTTAAACAAGCGCACGGCTTCAACTCTTCCCAACTTTTTTCGGGCTTTGGCTGTAACGGCAGTTCCTTGGGGATTAGTATTTTTACAGCCAGATTTAGCAACATCATTGGTATTCGGCGCGATTGTATTAGCAATGCTGTATTGGGCAAATGCCAATCCCGGTTGGTTAATACTGTTAATTTCTCCCATAGTAGCGGCGATTTTGTTTGGTATTGCATGGCCTTGGAGCGAGCCAATGGTGGTAGCTGAAGGAATATTTTTTACACCTTTGGGTTTGATTTGGTCGTTTACTATGGCCTTGATAGGGCAACTAACCCTTCCTGGGAAAAAATTTGGTTTAGGAGGTATAGGGGCCTTAGCTCTGAATCTTTTGGGTGGAGAGTTAGGAATCTTTGCTTGGAACAACCTACTTAGAGAATACCAAAAAGGTAGAATCACCTCGTTTCTAAATCCAGAACAAGACCCTCTAGGTACGGGCTATCACTTGATTCAGTCTCGTATCGCTATTGGCGCTGGGAAATGGTTTGGTTGGGGTCCGTTCAACGGTCCGATGACTCAGTTGAATTTCGTGCCCGAACAGCATACTGATTTTATTTTCTCAGCAGTTGGCGAAGAATTTGGCTTTATCGGTTGTTTGGTATTATTGCTGGTATTTTGCTTAATTTGTCAAAGGTTATTGCATGTTGCCCTAACAGCTAAAGATAATTTTGGCTCATTAATAGCAATTGGCGTTTTGGCAATGATTGTGTTCCAGATGGCTGTTAATATTGGAATGACCATAGGGTTAGCGCCAGTAGCAGGAATACCTTTACCATTTATGAGTTACGGTAATTCGGCAATGTTATCCAACTTTATCGCCATCGGATTAGTTGAATCAGTAGCGAACTTTCGCAGCCTTAAGAAGTATTAACCCAATATCGATGAAAAACCATCAATGTCAGGGAAGCCTGACAAACTAGGCTCATACAATAACAACTTATAAACACTATTGTTATGGATTGACAACTGAGTCAAAGAGTTTTAGATGTCTGTATCTAATCAATCAAGATTCCTTATTATCTGCACCAAGCGGGAAGATAATTGAGAATTCACATCCGGCGGGTGAAAATTGATAATTAATAATTGATAATTGATAATTGATAACCCAATCATAGCGAAAATCATGATTTTGCCTGGAGCAACCGTTCGTGTAAAAAACCCAGCAGATACTTATTACCGCATGAGCGGACTTGTACAACGAGTAAGCAGCGGTAAAGTAGCTGTACTATTTGAAGGTGGTAATTGGGATAAATTAATCACCTTCAGACTAAGTGAATTAGAGCCTGTAGACCCTACGGCAGGACGCAAAAAAGCCAAGTAAATTAGTTACAAGTCAAGAGTTAAGAGTTTTGTATTATTTGTTATCATCTTTTAACTGATAATTCATAACTCCTAACTTACATCTTGTAGTTAATAAAGATTATTGATTTATGCGCCTTCCTTTACCGCAGTTTAGTAACAGCAATCGTCACCCCAATCACTTTGCCGAAGTGATTGAAACTGCTACCTGTGATTTTTTAGCACAGTGTTTAGACCCGGAAGATTTAAGTTTTCCAGCAATGCCTCCTTTCGGAAGCTGGGTTTGTTCGGTAGACGAAGAATCAGGGAATAAAGTTTTTGCTGTTGTATATCATGCAACTACAATGCCTATAGATTCAGTACATAGACCTGTGGCTTTAGGTTTATCGTTACAAGATTTGCGCTCCGAACAACCCCAGATATTCGCCATGCTCAAGACGGAATTTCGCGCAGCCATTGTTGGATTTGAACAGGGGCAGAATAATCAAATATATCAGTATTTGCCTCCTCGTCCGCCGCAGATTCATCAAGCGGTTCATAGGTGTGACTCTGAGGAGGTATTAACATTTACCGAAAAATTTGATTTTTTACAAACACTGCTTTCAGTTAATGGTGCGCCAGTGGAAGCTTTGAGTGCAGCAGCAATTCGTGATGTATACAAGTTGCGTAAAGCTGACCGACAATGGTTAATAGAAGCAGGGCGGTACTTAAGCGTGTTGCTTAAAGATGATTACGACCGTCTTCGATTTATTTTGAATCAAATACATCCGTAGGTAGTTAATTTACAAACAGCTTTTAAGGTATTCTAAGTATAATTTTTATTTTTTTACGTCACTTGCACCTGCCAATTTTTATTTCAAAAATGTAGTTCAAAAAAATTTTGTTAATCATAACTGCGATTGCTTTCTCAAGCAGCACGTTTTTGCTTTGTCCGCAATTAAAAAAATATGGTACTTTTAGAGCGAATTGCAGTCTTACCATACAGTCAACTGATTGAACAGGAACCAATTATTCCCTTCCTTATTTTGTTGGTAGTTATTTTAGTCGTACCTATTATATTTGAACGACTGCGATTACCTGGATTAATTGGTTTAATTCTATCAGGAATATTAATAGGTCAGTCAGGTTGGAATTTATTCAAGATAGATAATTCTATTTGGGATTTATTATCAACCATTGGCTTGGCTTATTTATTATTTGTAGCAGGTTTAGAAGTTGATTTAGAACAATTAAATCGAAAAAGAAATCGCGCTTTAGGTTTCGGTAGTTTTGCATTCTGCATTCCTTTAGTGCTGGGAAGTTTGCTGGGAAGAATTTTTGGATTTGATTGGTTGAGCTCAATTTTAATTGGCTCGTTAATATCTTCTTATACTCTATTGGCTTATCCAATAATTAATCGTTTGGGATTAGTCAATAATGAAGCTGTGAGTATAACAATTGGAGCCAGCATTTTTACAGATATTGCTACATTATTAATCTTAGCTGTATGCGTTTCCATACATTTACAGCAATTAAATATTTGGCAGACCATTACATTATTAGGTTGGCTGGCTGTCTACTCCGTGGTAGTTTTAGTCGGTTTTAACCGTATTGGCAAGGAATTTCTACGAAGAACCGGAGAAGATGAAGGAAACCAGTTTTTATTTGTAATTGCAGCAGTTTTTTTAGCTGCTGGCATAGCTGAATTAATTGGTATAGAAGCAATTATTGCAGCCTTTTTTGCTGGATTAGCTGTTAATGAAGTTATTGGAGATGGAATTGTCAAACAAAAGATTGTCTTTGTAGGTAGCGTGCTATTTATTCCGATTTTCTTTGTTGACCTTGGCTTGAAGCTTAATTTACCTGCTTTTTTGCAAGATATAAACTTGGTTTGGTTGACTTTACTTTTGGTTTTGATTTTGATTGCGAGTAAATTAATCGCAGCATTATTAGCAAAACTAATTTACCGCTACAATTGGCGTGAAGTCATAACAATGTGGTCTATAAGCTTACCTCAAGTAGGAGTGACTTCTTGTGTAACCTTTGTTGGATATCAAGCCGGATTATTTAACCTAGATATATTAAATAGCGTCATAGTTTTAATTCTGGTAACTTCTGGAATTGCACCAATAATTACCAGTAGGGCAGCACGAGGCTTAAATTCCTCATTATTAAAACAGCAACAAACAGCAACATATGTTCCCGTTGCAGATAAAAAAGACAACCCTTTCAACATCATAGTACCGATTTACAACCCTCAAACCCAGCAAAATTTAATGGAAATGGCTGCATTGCTCGCTCATCAAGCTCGTGGCAAAATTATGCCCTTAGCAATAGCCACTGCAACAGCGAGTATGGATGCACCCCAGCTAGAACATTCGTTACAAAGAAGCGAAAGACTCTTAAGTAAAGCCACAGCATTAAGTCGTATATTAGATGTAGAAGCAGAACCGTTATTACGAATAGATGATGCCTTTGCCCAAGGAATTAGTAGAACTGCCAGAGAAAAAAAGGCGAACTTGATTGTTATGGGTTGGGGTAAACGTACCGGACTAAAAGCCCGTTTATTCGGTAACGTAATTGATGGTGTTTTATGGGCATCTCACTGTCCCGTAGCCGTGACTCGTCTTGTAGAATCACCCTCTAAAATACAGCGCATCTTAGTACCCGTAGAAAATTTGACAGCACCTATATTGCAGCCAGTACAGTTCGCCGCAATGCTGGGAGAATCCAATCAAGCCCAAGTTACCGTACTCAACGTGTGCGATCGCCGCACTAGTTCGAGCAAAATATCTCATCGGCGATCGCAACTTTCACTATTAGTATCCAAACTCGGTTTATCTAATCCACCTGAAGTGCAAATAATCGCTCACGAAAATGTTGCTCAGGCAATATTGCAGGCAGCTCGGTTATACGATTTAGTAGTGCTACCTTTTATTCGTAATCGTACTATTCCCGGAGGATTAACTATTAGTGATGTCACAACTCAGTTAGCTAGTCAATTAACTTGTTCGATTATCATGCTTGGAGAACCACCACAGCGTACCAATAACGCCACTGTAAAAGCTGGTTTTTCCAGCAGTCAGCTACCGGTTACTAGTTTTCAGTGAACAGTTATCAGCTAAGAATTATCAACTAAGAGTTAAAAATTATTCCCTTCCCAGCTTTAGGATTACCTACCTTCATAAAGTAAGCAAATATGCTGCTGGTTTACCGACGTACTCCTAAAATGCAGCGGCTGCCTTACTGGCTTATTTCGCCACGAGTTAATTTGTTTTAAAGCCAGCGAATTTTTTTAGTCTGCATCTCGGGGCATGCTTAATTATTCTTAAATGCCGGATACAACACTATCGTAACTTGTTTTAAAGTCTACCCGGGGTCCCCGATTTTTTTTTAACAGAGGAATTTTGATTTCCTACGAAGGTGCTGAGAAAACTTTTCCTCAAGCACCACTTCTTATCTTGAATACTCTGCGCCCCTATTACAATTTACTAAATCTTAACCCTATATGTACTCCCCTACAATAACTTTAAATTATTAAATTTTTGATAAATTTTCTGAGTAAACTTTACACGCACTACACAATTTTTGTTATTTTTCTTATGGAATTGTTAAGCGAATGATTTCGATTTCAGGGGAAGATTGCATCGAATAAAAATAGGTAAGTTCAAAAAATTTTTGAACTATCGGTATTTCAACTCTATTTTTCTTGTCAAGCTGGGTATCCTAGAGACAAGCACAATCGAATAACGTAAATATTTGTAATTAATTGGTCAACTATGAGAATATTGGTGACGGGCGGAGCTGGATTTATTGGTTCCCATCTTATTGATAGATTAATGAATGATGGGAATGAAGTTATTTGTTTAGATAATTTTTATACAGGACATAAGCGGAATATTCTTAAATGGATGAATCATCCGTACTTTGAACTGATTCGCCACGATATCACCGAACCAATTAGGTTAGAAGTAGCACAAATTTATCATTTAGCTTGTCCTGCTTCACCAGTACACTATCAATACAATCCCGTAAAAACAGTTAAAACCAATGTAATGGGTACGCTGAATATGCTCGGGTTGGCTAAACGTGTAAAAGCAAGAATTTTATTAGCTTCTACAAGTGAAGTTTATGGGGATCCAGAAGTTCATCCTCAACAGGAAGAATACAGAGGTAACGTAAATCCCATCGGACTTCGTTCCTGTTATGACGAAGGTAAGCGGATTGCTGAAACCCTAATGTTCGATTACCACAGACAAAATGATGTTGATATTCGCGTTGCTCGTATTTTCAATACCTATGGTCCTCGGATGTTAGAAAATGACGGACGGGTAGTTAGCAATTTTGTAGTTCAAGCTTTACAGGGTATACCCCTAACTGTCTATGGAGATGGCTCACAGACCCGTAGTTTTTGTTACGTTGACAATCTGGTAGATGGATTGATGCGTTTGATGAATGGAGACCATATTGGTCCGATTAACCTAGGTAATCCAGACGAATACACCATTCTACAATTGGCAGAAACCGTGCAAAACATGGTAAATCCAGATGTAAAAATTAAATTTGAGCCACTACCCTCTGACGATCCCCGTCGCCGTCGCCCCGATATCACCAAAGCAAAGAGCTTGTTAAATTGGGAACCTACCATTCCTCTTCAAGAAGGGTTAAAACAGACTATAGAAGATTTCCGAGAGCGAGTAAAAACTGATGATAAGTTCGTTGTCAATAGTAGTGGTAAGTAAAAATAAATACTTTATCCTCAAAACTTTTGACTCCAAATTAGGCTCTTGGGATATTGACTACTAGAAATTTGTTATACAACTCCAAAAAAGTGAGGAATTAAATAAAATGCGAGTTTGCGTAATTGGTACAGGTTATGTTGGTTTGGTAACTGGTGCTTGCTTGGCTCATGTTGGGCATGATGTAATTTGTATAGATAATAACGAAGAAAAAGTTAAATTGATGAAGTCAGGGCAATCGCCAATTTTTGAGCCAGGACTTTCGGAAATTATGCAAAATGCCATAAGCAGTGGAAAAATTCAGTTTTCCAGTGATTTGGCAGCAGGGGTTGCTCATGGAGAAATTCTATTTATTGCGGTAGGAACTCCACCTTTGCCTACAGGTGAAAGCGATACCCGTTATGTCGAAGCGGTTGCAAAAGGTATCGGAAGTCATTTAAATGGCGGTTATAAGGTAATCGTGAATAAATCCACAGTACCCATTGGTTCTGGGGATTGGGTAAGAATGATTGTTCTTGATGGTATTGCCGAACGTCAAAAAGAATTAGTACCTGCAGGTGGAGCATCCAATACAGAAAAGCTGCCCACTGGTGATTTTGATGTAGTTAGTAACCCCGAGTTTTTACGCGAGGGTTCGGCAATTTACGATACTTTCAATCCCGACCGGATTGTTTTGGGAGGCAATTCTCAGAAAGCTCTTTCGATGATGAAAGAACTCTACACTCCAATTGTAGAGCGTCAGTACGCTGAAGATAAATCCTTACCTCCGGTGCCAGTAGTAACAACAGATTTATCATCTGCTGAGATGGTTAAATATGCCGCAAACGCTTTCTTAGCAACCAAAATTAGCTTTATTAACGAAGTTGCTAACATTTGCGATCGCGTTGGTGCTGATGTAACTCAAGTTGCTAAGGGTATCGGTTTGGATTCCCGTATTGGTAATAAGTTCTTGAATGCTGGTATTGGTTGGGGTGGAAGTTGTTTCCCCAAAGACGTATCCGCATTGGTTCATACTGCTGATGACTATGGCTACGAAGCACAGCTACTCAAAGCTACAATTAGCGTTAACGAACGTCAGCGCTTGATTGCAATGGAAAAACTCCAGCAAGCGTTGAAGATTCTTAAAGGTAAGACTATAGGTTTGCTTGGTTTAACCTTTAAGCCAGATACCGATGATATGCGCGATGCTCCAGCGTTGAATTTAATCGAGCAATTGAATCGATTGGGAGCAAAAGTAAAAGCATACGACCCAATTATTTCACAATCAGGTATGCGTCACGGGCTTTCTGGAGTACAGGTAGAAACTGATGCAGAAAGATTAGCTGACGGTTGCGATGCTTTAGTAGTTGTTACCGAATGGGAACAGTTCAACAGCCTCAATTACGCAAAAATGGCGCAATTGATGAACAATCCAGTTCTTATTGATGGTCGTAATTTCCTAGATCCTGAAGCAACCATTAGATCTGGATTCCAATATATTGGTGTTGGTCGCTAAAATGTTGCTAAGTTAATCTACAGATTTTAGATTTTAGTTAAAATTTTTGATTAATTCTAAAATCTAATATATTCACAGCATAAGAGAGACGTAGCATTGCTACGTCTCTACATTTTTTATTTGTATTTTTTTATTTATTTTTCCTAATTTTTCAACTTTGCGGCTGCGTGCCAAATTAGTCCGGCAATTATAAGCGCTAAACCAACTTGCCAGATAAAAGGTTCCACCCAAAAAGCTAGAAACATACAGGCTGATAAGCCAAAAATTGACAAAAATGAAGGATAAAGTCTTTCCTGAGACGGTAAACAAAATGCCGCTAAATTAGTAACAGAATAATAAATCAAGACGGTAAAAGCACTGAAAGACCAAGTAGTTTTAACATTGCCAATTAAAACTAAAACAGAAATTATTGTACTTACTGCAATTACAGCAGGTATTGGAGTTGTACCTGATTGATTCAACCTTGCAAAAATCCTTGGCATATCTCCTCTTCTTCCCATCGCTAACAAGACACGAGATAAACCCAAAATCAAATTCAGCAATACTCCCAACATCGCAAAAATTGCACCAATTGCTAATATTTGCGCTCCTCCCGGAATATCAAAGCTACGTACAGCGACTTCTAAAGGCGCAGCTTGTCCGCTTAAAGCCGATTCACCCAGACTTTTTGCTCCTACCCCCGCTACAGCAATCGTGGCTACTCCCACATAAATCAGCATTGTAACTATCATCGTGATGATAATAGCTTTAGGAATAGTTTTACGTGGTTCCTTTGCTTCCTCTCCCAGAGTCGCAATTCTACCGTAACCCGTATAAGCTACAAACATCAAAGCACTAGCTTGAAGCACGTCAGCGAAAGAATTTTGAAAAAAAGGTGTTAGATTTTCATTGCCTGCCGCAATAGCTGTGGGAATACCTCCTAACACAAAAAAAAGTAAGCTGAAAATCGAAGCAGATACAATTGCAATATTTACTCTATTAGAGCGGCGAATACCATTTAAAACAATGACTGTAATTATAAACACCGCAGTCAAAGCCAAAGGAACAAGCAAACCTTTTCCTGATAAACCCGTGGCATTCAAAAAATAACTTGCAAAACCCAAAGCAGCAGTAGCCGCAGACGCAGATTTTGCTAATAAAAACATCCACCCAGCGGTAAAACCCAACCAAGAATTTAGATATTTATAGCCATATTCATAAGAGCCACCACTTACAGGATGATTTGCAGCGAGTTGAGCGCTATTAAGTCCGTTACAAGTGGCAACCAATGCGCCAATAATTACAGCCAAAATCACAGCATTACCCGCAATCCCAGCAGCAATACCAATACTGACAAAAACCCCAGTACCAATAATCGAACCAAGCCCCATCACAGTTGCACCTACAACTCCCAATTCCCGTCGCAATTGCGACGATGATGTTTTGAGCGACACAACACTTCTCCCTAACAATACTCTTGGACTTGATTGTACAGTTCAAGGCTTGCTTTACATAGGCTTTTGATTACTTAATTGGTAATTGGGAATTGGGCATTGGGCATTGGGCATTGGGCATTGGTAATTGGGAATTGGGGATTAAGCATTGGGCATTAAGCATTGGGCATTGGTAATTGGTAATTGGGGAACAATCAGGGAGCATTCCGGCTCCCACTAGAAAAATTAATTGCAACTTCTAATTCCACAGACGTAGCAGTGCTACGTCTCTACACTGCTAACTCCTAACTCTTATTCCCCACATAAAATTACCCCCCTGGAATCCTCCAGAAGACTGGTAACTACAGGGGGGTATTAACTCTGGTGACATTATTTTTAAACTTCCCTAGAAGCAAATTTGAGGAACAATTATCAAATCTAGCTTGATAACTGTTCATTAACTAATTACTAAGTCCGTGGTATGCGTTCAATTTCGGCATATCCACTAAAAATTAACTTTTGACCTTGTGTTTCTAAGCGGTTCAAGCGCAGTTTTACTCCATCAAGGTCAAAACGGTCTAAATCGACCATATTATCTAAAATTTCTGCTAATGCAGTGCATAAAGTTTCTGAAGTTTTTCTTTGCGCTTCTGGTACCGACTCCAAGTCAATTTCAGGACTTTTGAAGGAAACTTTGCGTCTTCTTTCAATTCCTACTTTTACAGTCATATATAACGGCACCAATTCGCCATTATTTAAGTCAGCTTTAGCGAAAATCTTTAACCGATTATCTGGTAGCAATTCTACCTCAACATCAGTAAAAGAAACGGGTTCGCCGTCAGACAAAGCTGTCAATGTTGGTTCGGTTAGGTTTATCAAACGCTTTTTAACTAATTCAGCACTAAAAGCTTGATTAATACCTTCTTGAGTCAACACAACTTGAGCAATCGCTTGGGTGGGTTGTTTTAAACGCAATTTACCGCTTAGCACCGAACTGAAGTCAATAGAAACAGCATCGGTTTCAAAGGACATTTCTTCGACGAAGAAATCTTTGCGAATTACTAAACCACGACCACTCATCTTGAAGCTGTCAATACTGCCCTGTAAAAGCTTACTGGAGGGATAGCAGCGGACAAAGACTTCTACCGACTCGCTTTTAGTAAACAAGTGCCGAATCGTTTGGCTAGCAACAGTATTGAGCATCTGCTCGCCCCAGTCGCTGCCTTTAGAATCTTTAAAACCAGTAAGTCCGCCAAACATTTTGAGTACAG
>JBCBPQ010000151.1:0-17481 GCA_039820645.1 Cyanobacteria bacterium J06633_8
AGGGAGTGGGGGAAGAATTTTCTATATCTTCTCCTTGTCCTTGATTAAAAGCAATTTCAGTTGCAGCAAGACCAATATTCCCGCAAGTTGGTGCGTTTAAACCTGCTGTTTGAAATATGGCTCCGATTAATGATGTGACGGTAGTTTTACCATTGGTTCCGGTAACGGCTACCCAAGGAATGGAACGTAAATTGCGCCATGCAAGTTCCATTTCCCCTATTGTCTCAATTCCTTTTTCTCTAGCTTTAATTAATGGTGGAATATCCCAGGGTACTCCAGGACTAACAACAATTAATTTCGGTAGTTCGGTATCTTCGAGTTTGAGGGAATATTCTAATTTAACGGTGATTCCCTCACGAGCAAGTTCTTGTTGTTGTTTGAGGAGGTCAGGGGAGGTTTTTGTATCACCAATTTCCACCTCCCAACCTTCTCTTTTCAACAATCTTGCCGCAGCAACACCGGATTTTCCTAATCCAATTACATGAGCTTTAGGCATAGACTTTAAGTTTACCCTGGTTAAGCATGACTATATTAACGTTTCTTGGCATAATTTACACCATGTTTTGTTGATTTTCACTACAGATTTTTTACAATTGCGCCAAAATCAGCTAACACGCGAGCGTGGTTACGAAGTAGCCCTAGTAAATACAGACGATTTCGCTTAATATCCGGATTGTCATCCATTACTAACACGCTTTCCGGACCATCGAAAAATGTACTAACTGTTGGTGCTATTTCTGCTAATCCCGCTATCAGTTGTTGGTAATTCCGCTGTTGTTGTGCTGCTTGGGTTTGCGGTACTAAGCCCAAGACTGCGTTATAAAATGATTCCTCGGATGTTTTTTGGAATAAGTCTTTTTGTACTACTTGGCTGGGGTCTAATTTTTGAGTATCTAAATCCCCTTGGGCTGCTAATCTTGTGGAACGGTTAACAGTTTCGTAAATTTTATCTAAGGTGCCGTTGTTGCGAATCTCTTGCAGGAATAAAGCGCGATCGCGAACGTCTAGTAAATCCTGTAATGCTCTTTCTGTATACTCTTTGTCGTTTTCTCCTAAAACAGCATTAACTAAGTCGTAGTCGATATGTTTCTCATCTTGCAATAAAGTACGAATGCGCTGTAGGAAGAATTCTTCTAAGTCAGCTACTAATTTTGTTTTATCTTTATTATAGGTATTAGCAAATTTGAGGGCTGTTTCTTCCAGTAGCTGTTGTAAATTAATTGCTAAATCCCCATCCCAAGTAATATTAACTATAGCAGTTGCTGCCCTACGTAATGCGAAGGGATCTGAGGAGCCAGTGGGAATCATTCCCAAACCGAAGATACTTACCAAGGTATCAAGTCTATCGGCTATGGCTACAATTCTACCGGTAACAGTTTGCGGTAGAATATCATCGGCACCTCTGGGTAAATAATGTTCAAAAATAGCATCGGCTACAGCTTCTGGTTCGTTAGACTTAAAAGCGTATTTTTGACCCATAATTCCTTGCAATTCTGGGAATTCATACACCATTGAACTAACCAAATCGGCTTTACATAATAAAGCTGCTCTTTGAACGTATTCCTGTTGCTGGGAATCTAAATTCAATTGCTTTGAAACTTTATCGGCAACAGTGCAAATTCTATCAACCTTTTGACGTAAAGAACCCAAATCTTCTTGAAAAGTTACTGCTTCTAACTCTGGTAAAAAACTTTCCAAAGATTGCTTAACATCATTATCGTAAAAATATCTACCGTCAGCTAAACGAGCGCGAATTACCCTTTCATTACCTTTAGCAATAATCTCAGATTTTTCCGGGTCGCCATTAGAAACTGTAATAAAATAAGGTAGCAATTCCTTACTATTTTCAGCTTTAAATACAGGAAAATATTTTTGGTGAGAAACCATAACCGTAGTAATTACTTCCGGCGGTAACTCTAAAAATTCCGGTTCAAAATTACCGACAACAGCGGTAGGATATTCAACTAAATTTACAACTTCTGCCAACAAATCGGGATAAATTTGAGCGTAACCATTGTGTTTCTTGGCAGCTTCTTGTACCTGTTGAGTAATGGTATTAACTCTAGTTTGAGTATCGGCAACCACGGAAGCTAAATTCAAAGTACTAAGATAATCAGTAGGTTGGGAAATAGTTATATCATCCGGATGTAAAACCCGATGCCCTCTCGAAGAATTACCGCTTTTAACAACTTCAGAATTGTTATCAATTTCAATCGGTAAAACTTTATCATCCAACAAAGCCACCAACCAGCGAATTGGACGAGAAAACTTCAAATCCCCATCGCTCCATCGCATCAACCGCTTACCTTCTAACTTAAAAATCCAGTTAGGAATAAGTTCGGTAATAATATCAGCAGTAGCGCGTCCCTTGATACTTTTCTTAACAAAAACAAAATCACCTTTATCAGTAGGGCGAATTTCTAAAGCAGAAACATCAACACCTTGCTTTTTTGCAAAACCTTCCGCCGCCTTGGTTGGTGTACCATCCTTAAAAGCAGCCTTTGCGGGTGGCCCCTTTACTTCCTCTTCCCTATCGGCTTGTTGCTCCGGTAAACCTTTGATTAGCACCGCCAATCTCCGGGGAGTACCGTAAATTTCCACCGCTTCATTGTCGAGAAAATTTTCCTGTATAGATTGGGGAATAATCTGCTTCCATTGAGTTAAAGCACCACTGAGGAAACTTGCAGGTAACTCTTCCGTTCCGACTTCCAATAAAAAATTAGCCATAACACACGCGGATAATCATTACAATTTCAACAGTTTACCGTGGGTTTTGGTTTGGTTGGTGGGAATGTTGGGTTTAATATAAAACTAATTTGCCGGGTTCCTAAGAATTAAGATAGTTAAGCAAAATCTTGACTATCCAAACACAGAAAAATTATGCTGTGTACAATTGTACATACTATAATTTTATGGAGTATGAATGGGATACTAACAAAGCCCAATCCAATCGCCAAAAACATGGTATTGATTTTGCAGACGCGGTATCAGTATTTGCAGATAATTTTGCTATTACAGTGATAGACGAACATCCAGATGAAGAAAGGTTTGTAACGATGGGGATGGATGGATTTAGTAGAATCTTAGTGGTTGTTTATACGTGGAGAAGTGAAAGTTGTATTCGGCTAATATCTGCTCGTAAAGCCACTAGGAGAGAACGTCAACAGTATGAGGAAGAGGTATAAAAATGGATGCTGAGTATGATTTTAGTCAAGGTAAACGTGGTGCAATCGAGCCTACAAGCGAAGGTAAAACAAGGATTACAATTCGCTTAGATGATGATATTTTGAAATGGTTCCGCGAACAAGTTCATCTTGCTGGTGGTGGAAACTATCAGACTTTGATAAATAATGCGTTACGTGAATATGTGCAACAGCGTCGGGAACCTTTAGAGGAAATTTTACGGCGCGTTGTACGGGAGGAATTGAGTCAGATAAATGTTCGGGTGTCGGAGTAGGATGATTTGCTTCCATTGAGTTAAAGCACCACTGAGGAAACTAGCAGGTAACTCTTCCGTTCCGACTTCCAATAAAAAATTAGCCATAACACACGCGGATAATCATTACAATTTCAACAGTTTACCGTGGGTTTTGGTTTGGTTGGTGGGAATGAGGGGGAAGAGAATATCTTTTTTTTAACGCAGAGGAGCGCGGAGGTTGGCGCAGAGGAAGAGAGAGGATTATTGTAGGGTGCTGTACGCAGAATTTTTCTACATAGCGACGATATTGAAACTAGCGTCACGCACCATTATACCTTAAATTACATCAGGTTTACCTATCCCTAATTCCCTCAACTTCAACTTTACGTCTCCCCACTCACTTCCGCAGTAGTAATACTTTTTATCTAAAATATTGGCGATATAATAACCATTTTTTGCACTGTTAATTTTCCGTAACTCCGCTGCAATCTTCTCCATCGAAGTATCAAACAAAGAAAACAAATCTTCCATATCCAAATCTGGAGCATTAAACCAATTTATGAATGTTTCACCTTCCCTAAATGCCCAAATTCTTCCTCGACGCTCGATAATTTGGTAGTAAACGGGACGAACGATTGTATCTGTATTTATCATAAATATTTGTTTGAAAATTGTTTTAAAATATAATTTGAAGGAGTAGCCCCTAGCGGTAAACTAGGGACTACACATTTAATTAGTTGACATCATCCTGAGATTTGTCTTGTGGTTCGTCCGCAATATCATCTAAATCTCTCATGACATCTTCTGAGTCAACGAGATATCTTTCACCAGTTACTTTGTCTTCTTTCATCCAACGTCCGAAAACAAGACGAATAAAGATTTTAACTGGATTCCAAATTTTTCGATGACCGTTACCATTTTTACTCAATCAATCACCTCCTTTTAAAAACGTAAAAGGGGGATTTTTTATTCCCAGATTAATTTTACCACTTTTGATTTATATACTTAATCGGTTTTTTCTATATAATTTCTATTCTTTGTCGCAATCAATATTAATTCACCAGAGGCGATCGCATCTAAGAATTGACCGGTAGAGCCTTCGTTATTGTATATATATCCTAATTTATGAGCAATTTCCTTTAATTTATCTCCCGTCCCATTCTCAACTCTTGCATGAAGACTGACACGGTTTAATTTCTTTCTGCCTGCCATAAGTGTTAACCATAAAATATTAAAAGTGGTTTACATATATAGAGTAACAGAAACACGATAAGCTAATTTACAATCACAAAAAAACTGTTGCGATATAGATTTAGAATCAAACAACCGTCAATCAATTGACAATAAAAAACTGTTGCGATACCGAATTGTAAATATATAGATATGGGTTGAGTAATGAAAATTATTACCCCATTCCCGCATTCGGGAAGGGGGCAGGAGGCTCGCGGTTTCCGGCTCGCCCATCTTCTTAAAACAACCGCACCCGTCCAAAACTTTCATGGAAATCATTACCTGTGCTAAAAGAATTATCAAAATGCACGTGGTTTCTATGAATGCGTCTACCACGGTTGATAAAAATAGGATTATAGTTACGTCTGAATCTGCGTCTAAAAGCACGTCTACGATTACGTCTGAATCTGCGTCTATGACGACGAGATTTACCTTTTATTACTTTCTTGGCTAGAACTAAATTATTAGATGTAACTAAGGAGTTGTCAGAAACTTCTAAGGCTTTAACTGGTGCTATTTCACCAATGCTTCCGAATAATACTAGAGATGCAATTCCGAAACCAGCTAATTTATTGAATTTCATTGTTGTTACCTCTTGTTGGGATTTAAGGAAGTTTGTTTTCCTCTCGTTACTTATTACTATGAGGGATGAAGCTGAGGTGATAGTGATTTGTAACTGAGGAAAGGCTAAGAGTTATCTGTGTTCGTAGTTGCGCTTTAGCGCTCCACATTGTTGGCGAAGACGGCGCAACTACGAACATATTTATATTCATAAGCATTAAACACTTTTCAAACTAGCAAAACCAAAGGTAGCGTTAAATTCTTCGCACCAAATTCCTACAGACTTATAATTAGCAAGGTTTAAGTTGTTAGGAATTGCATAGCGCTGTTTACCATTAAAGCTTTTGATTCTGCCTAATGTAATGTAATTTCCTTCTTTGATATTGAGGGGAATATTGCTGTTTTTATGTAAAATAATCTTGACATCGGGACCGTTTCCGGTACTAAATGCTTTATCAAATTCTAGATAACGTTTGCCGTTAATATTCACAATTTTAGCTTTACCGCTAGTTGCTTTCTCTGCTTTGACAAAGTTGCCGGATGCAATTAAAGATTTAGATTTTGCTGCAACTCGAATACCTTGTGCTGCTCTTTGTGCTTGCGCTGGAGATGCGCTAATTGCTAATTGTCCAACACTTCCGAATAATAGGATAGATGCGATTCCGAAGCCAGCTAGTTTGTTGAATTTCATTTGTTCTTACCTCAAGTTTTCAATTCGTTGTTTCTCTTTCCTTGATTACTAATATGAAGGATGATGCTTAGGAGATAATGATTGTTAACTGAGGAAAGGCTAAGAGTTATCTGAGAAAACTGAGAAAGTTTTTCTTCCCCATGAGTAGGGAAGATGAGGATATCTACAAATCGCTTTTAGCCACTCTACCAACGCCAATCATTTCTTGATGGTACAAGCCCCTAAATTTATTTATGGGGATTTAAATTCTAAATTCTAAATTCTAAATTCTAAATTCTAAATTCTAAATTCTACATTCTACAGTCGATTTACACAAAATTGTAAGATAGATTACAAATAATTACCTTCAACATGAGTAATGTGTAAAAAAAATATTTTTCCCGGAGAGAAATAGTCAAAATCTGAGAAAATAATAACTTACAGCTGTTTTTTATGGCTGTAATGTTTTCTTTGTCCATATTTTTTTCTCATGTCTAATGTCCAATTTCGACCAATAAACAATATTGAAGGTAAGACAGTAGTATTAACAGGTGCTTCCCGGGGAATAGGAGCTTTTATTGCTCGCGAACTTGCCAAAAAGCAAGCAACTGTAATCTGTATTTCTCGCTCTGTGGAAGGTTTGGATAAAATATGTAATGAGATTAATGATTTAGGTGGAAAAGGAATAGGTATTAATTTTAATATTAGCAATGTTGAAAGAATGCCGGAGCTAATGTACGAAATAGAGCAGGTTACCGGCTCGTTTGATGTGGATATTTTAATTAACAATGCCGGTATTGAAATATATCGGGCTTTTCATAATTATTCCCTGAAAGATATTCAATTGGTGTTGTCGGTTAATTTACTTGCAGCGATTGAATTATCCCGTTTAGTATTGCCGCATATGTTAGATAAAGCTAACGGACATATTATTAATATTACTTCTTTAGCCACTAAAAAAGGTCTTGCCTACGATAGTGTTTATTCTGCCAGTAAAGCAGGTTTAATAACATGGGCTGATACCCTGCAACAAGAATTAGCAAACACTAATATAAAAATATCCAATATTTCTCCAGAATCTATTTCTGGGCAAGCATTATTTGCAGATACTGGAATATCTACAACTTTGAAAGCAGCTATTTCTATACCGGAAAAAGTCGCGATCGCAGTTTGCTATATGATTGAAAATAATGGAATTGAGATTGTCGAGAATGGCAATTTTTTAACTAGAAATATTATGAAGCTTAAATTTGCATTTGAAGAACATTTACCCAGATTTGGCGATGATATGAAAAAAAGTTTACACGAATCAAATAGTCAATAAAACTTTTTTGTAAATAAAACTTATCAAGACCAAAAAAGTGCTATCGAAGCTCGTTTTCAAGCACATTTAGCCAAACCTTTTGATGCTGATGAATTGATTAACTTGGTAATTAATTTGTCACCTCATACCAGGTAAAAAGTCTTGGAGAAAACTTTCAACTAGTAGAAAGAGCTAATAGGTTCGTAGTTGCGCTTGAGCGCCAACAAGGTAGAGCGCTAAACTATTAATAATGAATAATTTTCAATTAACATGTTCGTAGTTGCGCGTCTTCCCTCCACATTTTTGGCGAGTCACCGCGCAACTACGAACGAATTGATAGCTGTAAATGATTCCTTTGGCTTAATTGTGCTTCCCAATTCGGCTCAACCACAATCGTACTAATCTTCTCCACAATAATCGCAGCACCTTGAATAACATCCCCAGGTTGTAAATCTTCCCGACGATAAACCGGTGCCCAATGCCACTTATCCTGAGTAAACATCTTCACCGTCTCCACAGAAACCGGAAATTCATCCAACCCCCGAGTACGTTTAACCAAAGCTTCTTCGGGAGTATCCATTTTCTGAATCACCTCCACAGAAACCGACTCCACAATCAAACCTTTCTCACCTTGAACAAAACCATACCTCAACAGATGCTCCCGCTCAAACTCCTCCCGCATAAATTCCACACTTACATTAAAATCAACCCCCAAAATAGAATTAGTCCCCTCATACTTCAAATTAACTTTTCTTACAACCTCTTTGCGCTCCTCCGCGCTTACCTCAGCGCCCCCCTGCCTTTCCAACTCACCCCTTCCTTGACTTTCCAACCCTTCCATCAACCCCCGCAACTCACCCAACAACTCTTCATCCAAACTTTTCTCAACCCCCGCTTCCCTTATCGCTCTGACATCAGCCAAACCCATACCATAAGCAGAAAGCACCCCAGCATAAGGATGTAGAAAAATCTTCTTCATCCCCAAAGTATCGGCAATTAAACAAGCAACCTGGGCTCCCGCACCCCCAAAACAGCAAAGAGCATAATTACTCACATCATAACCGCGTTGCAGACTTATTTTTTTTATCGCATTCGCCATACTTTCCACAGCTATGGAAATAAAACCAGCAGCAACTTGCTCCGGTGTACGATGATTTCCCGTAGCAGTTTCAATATCCTGGGCTAGCTGTATAAATTTTTCAGTTACAACATCTTTATCCAAAGGTAAATTTCCATCCTTCCCAAACACCGCAGGGAAATATTGCGGATGAATTTTACCCAACATTACATTAGCATCCGTCACCGCTAACTTACCACCGCGACGGTAACAAGCAGGTCCCGGATTTGAACCAGCAGATTGCGGTCCCACCCGGTAACTAGAACCATCAAACGATAAAATAGAACCACCACCCGCAGCAATCGTATGTATTGCCAGAACCGGAACACGCATTCTTGCTCCAGCAATTTCCGAATCTAACTGCCGCTCGTATTCACCATTAAAATGGGCAACATCAGTACTAGTTCCCCCCATATCAAAAGTAATTATCGAATTAAAACCACCACGCAAACTAGTTTGTACCGCACCAACAATACCACCCGCAGGACCGCTTAAAATGCTATCCTTACCTTGAAACTTTTGAGCATCAACTAACCCCCCATCGGACTTCATGAACATTAATTTAACTCCGAATAATTGACTAGCAATAAAGTCAACATAACGACTTAAAATAGGAGTCAAATACGCATCAACAACAGTAGTATCTCCCCGGCTAACCAATTTCATTAAAGGACTAACTTCGTGAGAAACAGATATCTGCGTAAAGCCAACTTCCCGAGCAATTGCAGCCACCTGTTGTTCGTGGTGCGGATAATTGTAACTATGCATCAACACAACAGCACAGCTACGAATTCCCGTATTGTAAACTGCTTGTAAATCTTTCCTTACAGCTTGTGCATCTACCGGAATTAACTCATTACCTTTGGCATCATACCGCTCGTTAACTTCCACAACTTGCTCGTAAAGCATAGAAGGTAAAACAATGTGACGAGCAAAAATATCGGGACGATTTTGATAGCCGATTCGCAAAGCATCCTTGAATCCCTTAGTAATGACAAGTAAAACCCTGTCTCCCTTTCTTTCTAATAAAGCATTAGTGGCGACAGTAGTACCCATTTTCACCACTTCAATTTCTTCAGTGGGAATAGGTTGATTGCCCTTAATTCCGAGAATATCGCGAATACCTTGAATAGCAGCATCTTGATATTGTTCGGGATTTTCCGAAAGTACCTTATAAACGATTACCCATTGTTGATTAGGAAGAGCAACAATAAGGAAACGTTGGGGATGATTTGCCAGTTGGTTGATTGTAGATTGATTGTCAGTGACGGCGACAATATCGGTAAAAGTTCCACCCCTGTCTGCAAATACTTTTAGCATAATTTTGGTTTTTATAGAAGTACCCTTTCTCAAAGAATAAATGATGGGGAGACGTAGCAGTGCTACGTCTCTACAAGAGTTATCGTTATTTAATAAAGGTTTTTATGGGGAATATAATTATTGTATTTTTGTAGGGTGCTGTTAAACGCACGGCTATATTGCGATTTCACGGTTAATTTGGAATTCGTAAGGCAGCACCATTTGTCTGATTTTGCTGTTGCTTGAGTTTTTATGTCACAGCTAGTAGGTTAGGTTGAGCAACCTTCAATCCAACCTACAAACTATTTTGGTTTTCTACCTCTTTCCAAAGCTTTTGATGTAGGTGGAGGTTCGGGTGGCTTTTGAAGTATTTCAATAATTGCTATAATAACTTCGTTGATTTTATCGTCCTTCAATTTTCCTAGATGTTGAATAACCCTACTTTTGGCAACTGTTGCAATAATATTAGGACGAATATAACAAGGACTTAAATTTAATTTACCAATTAGGAAATCTCGATCTTCCAACTTAATTTCATAGTCTCTACCAGGTTTACTGGTAATAGGACAAAGTATTATATTGTTACTATCAGATTGTGCAATTATTAAAGCAGGTCTTTTTTTTGTAGTAGATGCATCGGAGAATGGGAAAGGAACTGAGATAACATCACCTTTTGCAAAATTATCTAAAGTTCTTTCCACGCTTCATCTTCCTCTGGTGTTAACCAAACTTCGTTTAATGATGACTCACTTAATTCAAGAAAATCTTCTACTATCGTCTGAGTATCATCTGTATCGTTAGCTTGCAAACTATTAATTTTCTCAACTGATAATCCGGTTAATTTTGCTACTAAATTTAAATCAATTCCTTCTTTTAGCATGTTAACTGCAACTTGAATTAATCCTTGCTGCAAACCTTGTTCCCATGCTTCACGTAAAGTTTTAGCTTGAATTACTCCCTCAGACATAATATTTGATTGCTTGTATTCTGCTTTTATATTAGCTTAGGAGATGTCAAACTTAGGGTAGGTTGGGTTAAAGGCGCAGAACCATTAAATGATTTACCGGGAATAAAGTTGCGCCGTAACCCAACATTATAAATTAATTTATTATTTATTCTCTATTCCCTATTCTTCACCAACTTTCCTAGCTGCTAAATATTCGTACATCTTCCACCGTTGATTAACTTCTACTTCCGCTTCTTCCATCAATTGTTTGGCAATTTCAGGCTTAGTTTTCTTCAACATTTTGAAGCGATTTTCTTTGTACATCGATTCTTCTGGTGAATTTTTCGGCTGTCGCATATCTAGCTGTAAGGGATTTCTACCTTGTTTAACTAAATCGGGATTGTAACGATAAAGTAACCATCTTCCCGATTCTACTAAGGCTTTTTGATTGCTCATTGCCGTACCCATGTCGATACCATGAGCGATACAGTGACTGTAAGCAATTATTAATGATGGTCCTTCGTAGGCTTCTGCTTCTAAAAATGCTTTTAGGGTATGTTCGTCTCTGGCTCCTAATGCTACACTGGCTACGTAAATATTTCCGTAGGTCATGGCAATCAATCCTAAATCTTTTTTCCCGGCAGGCTTACCGCTAGCGGCAAATTTAGCCACTGCTGCTTTAGGAGTAGATTTAGATGATTGCCCGCCAGTATTAGAATACACTTCGGTATCCATTACCAAAACATTAACATTACGACCGCTGGCAAGTACGTGATCGAGTCCTCCGAAGTCGATGTCATAAGCCCAACCATCACCGCCAACTATCCAAACGCTTTTCTTAACTAAATAATCAGCTAAGGATTTGAGATTATTAACTTTCTCTTTACCTTCTCCTCCTTTTTTTAATTCTTCTTTCAATAACTCAACTCTTTCTCTTTGCTCCCAAATGTCGGCTTCTGTCTTCTGGGGTGCATTTAAAATTGAACCTGCTAAACCTGGAGGAAGTAAATTTTTATAATCGTCTCCATAAGCTAATTCTTGCAACAACTCCCCAGCATATTCGGCTTTTTTATCTACCGATAACCGGAAACCAAAACCGAATTCAGCGTTATCTTCAAATAAACTATTACTCCAAGCTGGACCTCTTCCTTCCGCGTTTTTTGTCCAGGGTGTTGTCGGCAGATTGCCACCGAAGATAGAAGAACATCCCGTCGCATTGGCAATTAGAGCGCGATCGCCGAATAGTTGACTAAGTAATTTTAAGTATGGTGTTTCGCCACATCCAGCACAAGCACCGGAAAATTCAAACAATGGTTCTTGTAATTGCTGTTGGCGAATTTGATTTAATTTGAGTTTATTTCTATCTGGTAGCGGTAATTTCAGAAAATAATTCCAGTTTTCTGTTTCTTGCTCTCGTAAAGGCAATTGTAATTCCATATTAATTGCCTTACGTTCGGGATTATTCTTATCTTTTGCCGGACAAATATCAACACAAATATTACATCCAGTACAGTCAGAAGGTGCTACTTGAATCGTAAATTTATCTCCTGCAAAGGCTTTATCTCTAGCATCGGTAGATTTAAAACTTGCTGGAGCATTACTTAATTTACCTTCCTGATAAACCTTAGCGCGAATCGCAGCATGAGGACAAACCATAACGCACTTACTGCACTGAACGCAGACATCCGGCTCCCAAACGGGAATTTCTTGAGCTACGTTGCGTTTTTCTAATTTAGAAGTACCTGTAGGGAATGTTCCATCAGCAGGTAATAGGCTTACAGGTAATTCTTCTCCTCTTCCAGCTATCATTTTTTCCAGGGGGGAATTTGGGAGACGTAGCATTGCTACCTCTCTGCATGAGGATTTACTGACTTGAACTTTGTGTAAATTATCTACGGTATTATCTACAGCTTGCAGATTCATGGCGACGACTTTATCGCCTTTTTTCCCGTAAGTTTTTTTGATAGCGTATTTAATTTTTTCTATGGCTTCATCCTGGGGTAAAACACCAGCTAAGGCAAAGAAACAAGTTTGCATGATGGTATTAATTCTTCCACCCATGCCGCTGTTGCGAGCAACTTCATTAGCATTGATGACGTAAAATTTCAGTTGCTTGTCAATAATTTGCTGCTGTACTGTTGCCGGAAGATGTTGCCATACTGTTTCGGCATCATAGGGACTATTTAACAAAAAAGTCGCACCAGACACGGCATTCTGCAACACATCGACTCGCTCTAAAAACGTCCATTGATGACAACCGATAAAATTAGCTTTGTCGATTAAATATGTAGAGCGAATTAGTTGAGAGCCAAAACGCAAATGGGAAACTGTCATCGAACCCGATTTTTTCGAGTCGTAGACAAAATAGCCTTGAGCGTAATTGTCTGTTTCCTCACCAATAATTTTGATCGAGTTTTTATTCGCTCCCACAGTACCATCAGAACCCAAACCGTAAAACATTGCTCTGACAACATTCTCTGCTTCCGTAGAAAAGCTAGAATCGTAATCGAGAGAAGTTTGAGTTAAGTCATCATTAATACCGACAGTAAAATTATTTTGCGGTTTTTCCTTAGCTAAATTATCGTAAATAGCCAACACCATCGCCGGAGTAAATTCCTTGGAAGAAAGTCCATACCTTCCACCAACAATTTTTGGTAAATTGCCCTTATTCCAACTTTGATAAATCGCCGTCACAACATCCAAATATAGAGGCTCTCCAGGGCTACCGGGTTCCTTAGTGCGATCTAAAACGGCAATTGATTTTACGGTGTTGGGTAATGCTTTAACAAATAGCTCCGCCTCAAAAGGACGAAACAGTCTAACTTTGACGACACCTAACTTTTCACCGCGAGGATTGAGAGCATCAATAGTTTCATGTACAGTTTCGCAACCGGAACCCATTAAAACTATTATCCTTTCGGCATCGGCAGCGCCATAATATTCAAAAATCCGATAATACCTACCAGTTTGTTTGCCAAACTCATCCATTACCTGCTGCACAATTCCTGGGCAAGCATCATAATAAGGATTAATTCGTTCCCGAGCTTGGAAATAAACATCGGCGTTTTGCGCGGTACCTCGGATAACTGGATTATCAGGAGTTAAAGCCCGATTTCGGTGAGCAAATATTAACGAGTCATCAATTAAAGCCTCTAAATCTTCTTGTTGTAAAAGTTCTACCTTTTGAATTTCATGGGAAGTGCGGAAGCCGTCGAAAAAGTGAAGAAATGGAACTCTGGCTTTGAGAGTAGCAGCTTGAGCAATCAAAGCAAAATCGTGAGCTTCCTGTACCGAAGCCGAACACAACATAGCGAAACCCGTAGCCCGAGCCGCCATTACGTCACTTTGATCGCCAAAAATCGATAGAGCATGAGTAGCTAAAGAACGAGCTGCCACATGGATAACTGCGCTGGTGAGTTCCCCGGCAATTTTATACAAATTGGGAATCATCAACAGCAAACCTTGAGATGCTGTAAAAGTAGTAGTCAGGGAACCCGTTTGTAAAGCACCATGTACCGCAGCAGCAGCACCACCTTCGCTTTGCATCTCAACCACACTGGGAACAGTACCCCATAAATTGCGATTACCCCCAGCAGCCCAAGCATCAGCCCATTCACCCATTGAAGAAGAAGGAGTAATGGGATAAATCGCAATAACTTCGTTCAAACGGTAAGCAACCCGAGCAACCGCTTCATTTCCATCAATTGTTGCAAACTTGTTCATCACTTTTCTATAAATATAGGAATTCGGTTTAATTTATAAATAGGACTTACGCAAGCCCCCCTTGATAAGGGGGGTTGGGGGGATCTAAAATCTCTGAAACACTATACTTTCCGTTATTATTGCGTAAGTCCTAATAAATTTCAGATAGGGATTGGCAAATAAAAAAAGCGAGTAAAATGCTGCTACTGAGATAGCTTGTAGCGAAGGTTAAAAAGTTTTACTAAGTATTGAAAAATAAACCCTGATGTACCAATATCTCATTTCTAAGTATGAGATGCTTTCATACTTATTATGTGGTGTACTCAAACTAGAAAAGTCCGATATCAAAGGATTTTTATGCTTTTTCAAAAAAAATAAGGGTATAGGCTCGGGTGATTTTATAAAAGTTTTGAAAGGATATTTTGTAAAGTGCTAGTACCGCTTCACGGAAATAAGAAGTAAGAAGTTATGAATAAAGTCCGAAGTATGGTATTACTCGTCGTCTTTTAAAGACGAGTAAAAACCTGCATTCATTACTTGAATCCTCTACCATACTCGAAGAGGTGTACCTAAATACTTATTACCCACATTTTGTACTTCATGATGTAATGTAAATAGTTACATGATTATTAATTGATGCGAGTAAATAAAAATACTCAGAATACTTAAGGGGCTTTGGCATCTAGAAACAAACCGAAGTTAGGCTACAAACACTTGATTGTTAGTTCTTTCGAGTTGGTGACAAAACTTTACATTTTGACCCCTTTAAAGTCCGAAATAGTGGAGTTCACGCTGTAGTGCTTATTAAATTAAAGTCAAAAATGCTAATCAGGTGTACTTGCTATGTTTGTTTCAACCTTTGAATTACTATTGAATGTGACGCAATTGCCGAGAAGCATTGTGAATCTACCTCCTGCTGCTTTAGAACCATTAAGACCGCTTAGTCGAGAAATTCTACAGGGATATTTTCTTACTCTATCTAACTTAGAAAATCGGCCAGTTGTTCTACAAATTCTCTTTACAGTGATAACCACAGCGGCCGAAGATATGTTTGATAGCGGAACTGTCACCTCTTTCTTTGATGCTGACGGTTCTAATCAAATAGTGACGGTTACCTCTCCGACTCCAGAGACCCGCTCAATCATTCTCACTCTACCACCTAAAGATACAGGTTTGCTTTTAGTGCAACCTAATCCGAGCTTATTACTTCAAAAACTTGATAAAAGCGAAATAGAAATCCGCGGTTATGTAGAGATTAAGCAGTTACAGTCTTGTGGTGAAGGCTCTCAAGTAGCTAAGATTTTAGTCACCCCCGATCAAAGAGGCACTTTCTATCAGTTAGAAGTTCCAAAACGTGAGGATGGAACCTTTGATCGCGAGGCAGAGCTTTCTCTGGTAGAACAACAAATGTTAGACCAGATTGCTTACTCATTGCCAACGGGAACAGGAGGATGTCTTTTTGAACTAAGTTAACTACTACATATCGAGGGTGTTGCTGAGTTGTTTAGAAAACATAATCCTTAAGGTTTACTAACGGATACAAAACCTACTTCAATATCAGCAACACTAATTTTATATTTTTCGAGGAGAGCGTTTTTTTTCGGAGAGCGAAAAATTTCGGGGGAGATGGTGGGGCTCACACAGGTTTATTGCGAGCAACGCGAAAAAGTGAAACGCTAAAATCTGAACTGTATTGGAGGCTATTTTAGGAGGCGATCGCCACTCTTAGAACGCTAGTTTTATTGATAAAAAAGCTATGTAATTGAACATTGAAGCCATTCTTTACCTGCCAGAGTCTTGCTCTCGGTTCATTTCTAAATCAGGGTTTACTGGACATTCACGTGTCTGATTATTTACTTCTACCCAGAAATCATCATGTAACTTTCATGTACTACCTTTTGAAGTGCGGAATGTGGGTTATTACTTATTACTTGTGAAAAAAGTTTTGAAAGGATATTTTACCCAATATTCTATAAAGGTGTGGCTATAGTTACCAAAAATCAATAGGTTTAAATTTGATGGAAGTTTTGTAGTGCGGGCATGTTGCCCGCTAGCAAAATACAAATTCAATGCACGGCACGTCAACTTAATACCGGATAACTTAAGCTTTAAACTGCTTTTCTAATAAATTGAGCAAAGTTTCTCTTGGAAATATAGAAGATAAACTGGTAATAAATTTAGAAGCAATACCACCAACTACTACAGCAGCGTTTCCATTTTCTAAAGCTTTCATTGCTTCGTCTACAACTTCTTCTGGAGTAGAAATACTTTGAGCATTCCGTGCAAGTGAGGAGGGAAAGTTGGCTTCATTGAAAAAGTTAGTTTCCGTAGGTCCCGGAGAAACAGCCAAAACCTTAACCCCATATTGACGATTTTCTGCCCATAAAGCTTCGCTGAAACTGCGAACGAAAGCTTTTGTTGCTGCATAAACCGATAAATAAGGAATTGGTTGATATGCTGCAATCGAAGAGACATTAATAATGCTTCCCGCACCTCTTTCTCGCATTTGTGGTAGAAACTTGTGAGTTAAAGCTACTAACGCCACATTATTTAACTGAATCATTTCAATTTGGCGATCGCCTTCGGTTTTAGTGAATTCACCATAGTCACCAAAGCCTGCATTGTTAATTAGTAAGTCAACGGTTAACCCTTTAGCTTGGGTAGCCTCAAACACTTCTTGAGGGGCTGATGTTTGAGTTAAATCTTTGACAATAACATCAACTTGAATTTTGTATTGCTCC
The DNA here is from genome assembly GCA_039820645.1 of Cyanobacteria bacterium J06633_8. GTDB lineage: Bacteria > Cyanobacteriota > Cyanobacteriia > Cyanobacteriales > Nostocaceae > Rivularia. The sequence continues at coordinate 16,988 of JBCBPQ010000151.1, forward strand.
TGTAACTCTTGAGCAAGAGCCTTTAGTTTATCTTCCGAGCGAGCAACTATAATCAGATTTGTATTTTGTGCAGCAAGTTTTTGAGCAAAGCATTTACCAATACCACCGGAAGCACCAGTAATTAAAGCTGTAGGCATTTTTATTAATAATATTTTTGTTAACTATCCTACAAATGCTAGCAATAATTGGTACTTAGTTTAAAGAATTTAGGGGGATGTGACGGGAGGAATGGCAGGCTTGTTAAAAGGTATTCCTTTCCCGGGCTAGTAGTTTGTCCCATTAATTCTGACGGGTTGACTAAAGGTTCGTTCGTAGTTTGGGGGGAGGGGGGCAAAAAATTTGGGAGGGACGCACAAAAAAAAAAAACCAAAAAATATTATTTATAAAAACACCAACCAATTTTTGTTTTTTGTGTGGGGGTGTCCCCCCCCCCTTGTGGCCCCCCCCCCCCCGCAACTACGAACCTTTAGTCAACCCGTCAGAATTAATGGGAC
>JBCBPQ010000152.1:0-17365 GCA_039820645.1 Cyanobacteria bacterium J06633_8
ATCATTCCCTGATATTAATCAAAAAAGGTGCTTATATTTCACGGGATACAGGGCAATACTACTCGGTTAAGGCACTTACAAGTAATAAATTATCCCACCGTTTAACAAATATTCCGGACAAAACCCAGACGTATAATGGTGTTGCTCACGGTAAGCACCGACGGTGGGATAATTTATTACTTGTAAGTGCCTTAACCGAGTAGTATTGCCCTGTATCCCGTGAAATATAAGCACCTTTTTTGATTAATATCAGGGAATGATAACTTTTTTAGCTTAAATACCTTATTTTCTATGCTGATTACACGGTTATCTCAAGTAATCTAAAAAACGTCATTTTTTTTTAACTTTATTTTAAGCTTGATTGTTCGTTTTTAACTATTACTAAGTGATATTTACAGATATATAATTCGTTAAAATTGTAAAATAAATTACTTATTAATAATCTCAGTAAGTTTAATTATGCTTAATTACGATAAAATCTCATAGAAAATTACATGTATATATTAAAGTAGGGCACTATTTACTATTAATTACATCTATATACTTAGCAATAAGTTTTTTTGCCTAAGACTTTTGGATTATATTGAGGATTATTTCCCGATGAGAATTTGAATGCAAGTATAAAAAATATTAAAAAGCACTTTTTTTTAATAAATTCAAGATATATTGTGACAGATTTTGTAGTGGGTAACAGGAATTACAGTTCTATAATTTGTTTGCAGATTACAATTGCACAAATACTAATAAAGTTCACATACGCAATTGCAATCGGGGGATGTTCGTCGAATTGAATTATCCCTTGGGATAGCTATTTGTATTTGAATTCTTAGTGTGAAAGCATGATTAATACACAGAAATATGTTTGATTCATACCCGCGCTTGCATCTACCGCCATTACATAAGGACGCTACAGAACTGTTTATATTTGTGGCAGAAATAAATTATTTTTTAAGTACAAGTACGCAGTTTTCCGGAAGAAGACTAGGAAACTCTGTGTAAAGAAAATATGGGTATTAGTAAAATGAAATACCATGAATGATATTGGATTGCTGATAACGAGCGCCCTTACAACAGGACATCCATCTGTGCCCTACTTATTAAATGAAACAACAGTTGAGCTTAACTTAAACGTTAAAGAATCAAATCTTATTCAATCAACTGGGTTAGTTACTCCTGCTCGGATTACACCACCAGAATTTATCCAGTCAAATGGAATTCAAATAGCTTCAACAGTTTTTTTCTCACCGAAAAACGAATATCTAATGAGAAAAATCAGAAGTAGAATTGACTCCCTTGACTGTTGTCAATTAGCTAGCAAGACTATTTCTGGAACCAAAGAGCCAATTATTATAAAAAGTGCCTATGATGACAACCCGGCTTTACAAACGTCGGAGATTATATTGCCTTCAATTTCTGAGCCTAGATTGACAAACGCAATTGAAAATACACCGTTTGTGACTCCGCGATTGCAGCAGACTTTTGCAGGAGCGCCCAATCAATCCAGAGGAAGCAATTCAGGAAGGTTTGTTAGTAGATATAACCAAAGGTTGCCGAATTTAAGCTATGGCAATTCTGGTGTATCTGTCAGGGTATTACAGCGACTGTTATTAACAAACGGCTATCGCATTCGCATCGATGGAAACTTCGGCGCTCTTACAGAAACTGCTGTTAAAGCTTTCCAAAGTAACCGGAATTTGATTGTAGATGGTGTAGTTGGACAACAGACTTGGCGAGAATTGACAAGGAAATAACAATGTAGAAGAAAACACTTTGAATCATACCCTAAAATAAATATATACGTAAGTATTCTATGACACATTTGACCTCAGAGATTTTCCGGATGTAAACTTATGATGCTGTCATAAGTAGTGTAGGTATTAGGAGGTCAAGTAGATGACCGTACTGGGTTTGCTGGTGGCAAGCTTTATAACGCAGGGGCAACCGTTTCTGCCTACATTTTCGACTCAAGCTAGCTTCCAATCGGAGACAGTTCAGTTAGGTTCAATTTCTAATCAACATTTGTCTGCTTTGGTCCTTCATATCGACAGTAAATCCAAATTGTCATCTTCTAAACAAAAGTATCGAAAAATACTTATTAGTTTGCCGAATAAAATTTTCCGTAATGGTTCTTACAAATCAAGAATCAAGCGAAGCTATCATCGAGTTACTTACTCTCCTTCATTTACAAAATGTTCTGCAAATGTTTCGCCTATTTTCGAGACAAGCTTTGGGTTTATTCCTGAAAAAGAATGGGATATGCCACAAGCGCCTCTATATGATGCAGAGCAGCGTTTACTGGCGCAATATTATCAAGGTCGTAAGCTACCGGTATTACGTTATGGCAATACTGGTAACGCCGTTAGAGTATTACAAACCCTGTTAATGTATAACCGCTATCGCGTGCGTATAACTGGGGATTTTGATGTACTTACAGAAGCTGCGGTAAAAGCCTTTCAGTCAAATCGAAGATTAGCAGCAGATGGGATAGTAGGCTCTCGGACTTGGCGAGAACTAACAAGATACGCAACAATGTATTCAAAAAGAGACCCGATGGAAATCCCCATGTTTGGCAACGAGCCACTTTTGCCTTGGCAAAGAAGCTTTCGAGGGAATTTCGCCGAGTCTACTTTGAGTATTTAAACTATAGTATTAAACTACATATTTAGCGATATTGATGCTGTTCGAGTTGTTGTTGCGCTCTTGGCTTATACATTAAGTAAAATAATGATTCGAGGTAGCGCAACAGGTCTTCTCTTTGCTCTTTAGAAGTAAAGTTCCAAAAGCCATAAATTCGCGCTAAACTTAATAGTTTATTAACGTGAATTTTCCAAGTATAAGTACTATAAACCCTATCTATACCAGCTTGAGAAATTTCGTTCCAATGGTTAGGATTTTGTTGGCATTTAACAATAAAATCCAATATTTTGCTGGCTGTATTTTCTAAGTTTGTTGGATTTATATAAAATCCGTTGACTGTATCCTGAATAATTTCTAAAGGTCCGCCGAATTGGGTTCCAAAAGTTGGTAGCCCTGAAATCATAGATTCTAAAATTGTTAAACCGAAAGCTTCAAACAATGCGGGTTGAACAAATATTCCTTGACGATCTGCTATGACTCGGTAAACTTCACCAGAATCGGCTTTGGACAAGCGCACGCCCAACCAGCGAATTTTTCCGTGAAGATTATATTTTTCGATAGCATCGTAAAGTTTAATGATTTCGTCTCTTTCTTCGTTATCTCCCGATTCTTCAACGCGCAATTTACCCGCGATTAAAATTAAATTACAGCGCTCTTGTAATTCTTGGCTTTGACCAAAACATTCTGCTAAACCTGTAAGATTCTTAATTCTATCCAAACGAGCCATTGAGAATAAAGGAGGTTTGTTGGGATCATCAAGCTTACCAAATATCTGAGTTGAGTCTTCTAAAGAAAAGAGCAATTCTTCTAATCTTTGGCGATCGCTTTCAATCCGTTCTTCTTTTCGCGAGTAAGGGAAGAAGCAATTTTCGTTAACTCCTGGGGGTACTACATTAAATTTAGGGCTAAATAGTTCAATCCCATTTACCACATGATACAAATCCGGCATGGTAAAGGATTGATAGGATTCATACTGTCCTACACTATCCGGTGTTCCGACAATTTCTTGATAAGTAGAGCTAATCACAAAGTTAGCAGCATTCATCGCAATTAAATCGGCAGTGAATTGTAAAGAGAAATGATACTTATCTTCTAAGTCCTGCCAGTATAAGTTACTAAATAGATATTTAGATTTTTCTAAAGCGTGGGCTACGTTGCATTGAGTAACTTTTAGGCGACGCGATAATAAAAATGCAACTAAATTGCCATCAGTATAGTTACCAACAATTAAATCTGGTCTACCTTGAAACTCCGCCAATAATTCTTTTTGGGCATCAATCGCAAAAGTTTCTAAATAAGGCCAAATCTCAAACCGGGAAATCCAGTTTTGAGTCATATTCGGATTGTATTCCCGGAAAGGAACCCTTAAAATCCAAGCATTTTGAGTACCGTGAACTTTTTCCAAACGTTGATTGCAAAGAGTACCGTCGCTGTTAGGAATCAAACGAGTCAGAATAATTACTTTTGGCTGAACGTTTAATGATTCTAAACCAGCAAGTAGGGCATCTTCCTGGAGTTGTATTTCCAGACTCTTAGCTTGATCGAGAACATAAACTACTTGCCCACCAGTATCCGGACGACCTAAAACTCCCTCTTGAGCAAACCAACCGTGAGAAGATACCAAGACGATTTTAAAAATCATTGGAATCCGCGAAATAAAGGCTTCCAAAATTTTGGGTTCTGGAGAATCCATCAACTCGTCAAGAATATTTAAACTCTCTAAAACCCGAGAAGCGGTATTTCCCCATCCTGGTTCAAACCCCATTGTTTGTAATTGAAAGCGAAAATTCTCGTAAGATTCATCTTTAGGACGACTGCCAACAAAATCTATAGCTTTTTTAAGTTGTTGAGAAAGTTGCTGTTGTGTTTTTAGGCTTCTATTAATTAACAGTTGAACGCCGTTATATTGATGCAACTGTAGAAAATTGAATAAACTTTCTAACCATTGTTTGGAATCTGCAAATAGTTTGCTAGAAAGGTAGCGGTTAAGAAATTCTACTCCTTTTCCTATATTTTTGGGGTCGCGAATTTGAGGAGAATAATCGTAAAACGGACCAAAATCTAAATCTAATAAATCACCCTCTTGAGGATTATATTTGTTAACCAAACGGTCGCGCACGTTTAGCAACTCTTTTGTGGTCATATTCTCAATATTCAACTCATCCGTCAACCGAAAGGCTTCTTGATAAGCAATTTTGGGACGAATAATAAAACAAAAACTTGATTCTTCTCGAATAATTTCTTGAGTATAGTAAATCAGTTTACTTAAATTTGAGTTTGTGTTAAAATATTCGTTTTTTTTATATTTTGAACAATATTCTTTATAAAAATTAACTATGTCATTGTGCAATAAATAACTATTTTCCTGTTGGCGCAAATCGCTTAAAAAAGACCGGAAATCACTTTTTTCTTCACTATCTAAAATTGTTTGAATTAGTTCTGACATGGTAACACCGATAATATTTTTTGTAAGCGAAAATTACTAGAAGTAAAGGTTTAAAATTAACTTTATCACCTTTTACTTCTTCAGAAATAGCTCATTATTTTCTTTTTGTACTCTAACTAAAGACGTACAATTGTGAACTTTATAGAGCGTCTATAATCAGCAATCAATGATTAATATGCCCTTGGAGTCTTTTCCTGAAGCAATTACTTGATTATGCTGCCATATCTCCAGCAGTTCTGCAATAGCAAGTATTAATAGAAGAATATCCTATTAAATAGTGTTATTTATCTAAATACAAAATTATAGTTATAGCTTGCTTGCTTTACAAGCATTTTTTTGGTTTTAAAATTTAAGTTAGTAGTCACCCACACAAATTTATATATATATCAAGTTTCTAGAATACATATTTGGGTCTTCTATATTAAAAATTATTTTAATAAAAATACTAAAACAATTGAAATATTCTATCTTATTTTAAGAATTGTTTTTTGATATATTTTTAAAATAAGTATTTATACTCACAACGAAAAAACCAATAAAAAGGGAGCATCCCAAATGTGTAAAAATATAATTTGTCATTACGAGCGCAATGAAATGGAGCGAAGTAATCGCACTATCTAGACTTTGCGATTGCTTCATTTCGCTTCGCTACATTCGCTTCGGACAATCAATATTTTGGTCAATTTGCCTGCATTGGGATGCTCCCAATAAAAAGAATTAAGAGCAAATTATATTTTTAGAAAGATAATAAAATTATTTGATTAACGAAAAAAGATTTTGCAAGAAGCAATCGAGGAGTTTTTGTGGATGTTAAATTCTGCTAAGCCGCACCCGATTAATTTGTGCCGACTTGCTTACCTTTGAGGTTTCGCTTCACCAAACTTGATTAAAAAAGCGATCGCTAAACTTACCACCAAAATCAAAACCGTACTTAAAGCAGAACCAAAACCCCAATTCTGAGCAGCACCGAGAAACTGATTGTAAATTAATCTTGCTGCTGTCATGCTAGAAGCACCACCTAATAATTCGGGGTTAATATAATCTCCCAAGCCAGTGATGAATACCAACATCGAAGCAGCTGTAATACCGGGGAGAATCTGAGGTACGGTTACTTTCATAAATACCTGAATAGAATTTGCTCCTAAATCAGATGCAGCCTCAAGCAAGCGTTTATCTAATTTTTCTAAAGAAGCATATAAAATTAAGACCATATAAGGTAGTAAACTGTAGCTCATACCAATTAGTACACCTTCGGTACTATTGAGTAAATTTAAAGTTGGTAAATTGAAATAAGCTAATGCGGTATTAAGTAAACCTGTAGGACGCAAAATTGTAATCCAAGCATAAGAACGAAGTAGTGAAGAAGTCCACAAAGGTAAAATGAAGGCTAGAAGTAGTAAATTTCGCCACCGTTTCTGTACCATACGCGCAATCCAAAATGCTACGGGGAAGCCTACCATTAAACAAATTGCTGTAGTAGCTAAAGCTAAAATCAAAGAGCGTTTAATTACCTGTAAATAAAGACGGTCAAATATACGTAAATAATTGTCAAAGCCACTGGGATTTACAATATCTCCAGGTATAATTCCGGGTACAAAGCTTAATTGAATAATTATCAGAGTTGGTAATACTAATAATAACAATAGCCAAATAGCAGCAGGTGACAATAATACTAAAGCTTGAAACCAGTTTTGTCTGGTTCTACTGGATTGAATTTTCTGGGAATCGTTTGGTTGGGAAGTTTGAATTTCGGTAGTCATTAAGTAAGAAGTTAAGAGGGCGGGAGTGTAGAGACGGGGCGCAGTGCTACGTCTGTAGAGTTAGGAGTTAGGAGTTATTAAAATTGGAAATATAAAGTCTAAGTTTTAGGCATTACGTTAGCACAATTTACTCAACCGTTAAATAGGCAGACTTTGGGATCTGATTGTGTCTGGCAAATCACCCATACTATTACTAAATCATTTGTGAGATTTGAGAAACCCGGTTTTTTGAAAAAACCGGGTTTTTGGCACCAATCTTTTTCATAACTCATAACTCACATTAACCACTCGTTAATTGAGTCCAATAGCGCTCGTAAACTTCTTCAAATTCTCCAACAGGAGTAAGACGTTCGCATTTTTCTAAAATATTTTCGGGTGGAAATAAAGTCGGATTATTTTGAATTTTTTTGGGTAATAATTCAAAACCAGCTTGATTTGGAGTTGCAACACCCAAACGTTGACTCATGCGTGCTGCAACTTCTGGCTTCAGCATAAAATTAATCCATTCATAAGCACCATCTATATTACTAGTAGTTATAGGAATGGCAATCGTATCAGTCCATAAAGAAGACCCGCTTTTAGGTGTAATATATTTAAATTTGGGGTTATCTCTGGTTATCATAAAAGCATCTGAAGAATAACACATTGCTAAAACTAAATCTCCTGACAAGATTTGATTGCGCCATGCATCAGTACTAAAAGCAGTGATATCATATTTCAAAACTTGTAATTTTTCATAAGCTTCTTGAATCTGGTTTCTCGACTGGGAATTATAAGAATATCCCAACATTTTTAAAACACCGCCAATTACTTCTCTAGCATCATTAAGCAAAGTAATTCGTTTAGAAAGTTTTTTTTGATTTTGCCAGAGATAATCCCAATCTTCTGGTGGTGTTTCAAGTTTTTCAGAATTATAAATAAAGCCAGTGGTACCCCAACTCATGGGTACACTGTAAGTATTATCTTGGTCATATTCGGGATTTTGAAATCTTGGAAACAAATTGTCTAAGCCGAATAACTTTTGACGTTCTATTTTTTTCAACAATCCTTTCTTGACCATCTTTTCGACCATATAGTCAGATGGATAAATTAAGCTATATGTCCCACCACCACTTGCTTGTAACTTTGCTAGCATTACTTCATTAGCATCGTATACATCTGCAAGCACTTTGATACCAGTTTGAGCGCTAAAAGTTTTTAATAATTTTTTATCGGTGTATTGAGTCCATGTATAAAGATGCAATTCATCAAGCGCACTATTTGCTAAAGAAGATGCTCTCACATCTCCTAATTTCCAACCACAACTTGCAGTGATTAGTCCAGAAAGTGCAGCTAGCCCCGTACAAAATGTTCTTCTTCTAATCATTAATTATTTTTAAATTTTGATTTTTAATTGTTAATTCGCAATGTGTAAATTCTCAGCGGTAATTTACGAACCAAATCATAATTCATTAGTTAAAACTGATGTTAGAGAGATAAAATTATCTCTTCGTAAATTGAATTATTGATTATTAAGTAAAGCCAAACAATCATCTTCTGCCCACCAAGCATAAATTGGTGTTTCCGGATCTGGTAACAAACCAACTGTACTAGGTTGCATAACGATAATGCGTAAAAGAGGGGTCAACTCAATTAGATAATTAACGTGAGTTCCTAAATACATGATATTAACTAAGCGTCCTTCAAAGCAGTTATTCTGTACGCTGGGCTTGTATAAAGAAAGCTGTATTTTTTCTGGACGGACGCTCAATACTACATTTTGGGATACCCCAGTAGGCGTATGCGAATCGCGTTTAACAATAACCTCTATTCCTGCTTCAGTAATCACCCGAATATTGGCTGCATCAACATCGGCTATTTCCCCAGACAATAAATTGGTATCGCCAATAAAATTCGCGACAAATGGCGACGATGGTTTCTCGTAGATATCATTAGGAGTGCCAATCTGCTCGATGTTACCTTGATTCATCACCGCAATACGTTGGGATAATGACAGCGCTTCCTCCTGATCGTGAGTTACCATAATAAACGTTAAGCCTAAATTTTGGTGTAAATTTAATAACTCAACTTGCATCTCCTTACGTAGCTTTAAATCTAACGCGCCCAATGGTTCATCTAATAATATAACTGCCGGACGATTAACTAAAGCCCTAGCTAATGCTACTCTTTGCTGCTGACCCCCAGAAAGCCCCGAAGGAAATCGCGATCGCAAACTTTCCATTTTCACGAGTTCTAAAGCTTCTTTGACTCGATTGTTAATTTCAGGTTTGCGTAATCTTTTTAATCTCAAACCAAAGGCAATGTTATCCCATACATTGAGATGGTCAAACAAAGCGTAACTTTGAAAAACAGTATTGACAGGTCTGCGATGAGGAGGAACTTTAGCCATAGGACGACCTTGAATAAAGACAGAACCCGCGTCCGCTTTCTCAAAGCCAGCAATTAAACGTAAAACAGTTGTCTTTCCACAACCGGAAGGACCAAGAATACTAAAAAATTCTCCTTGTCTTACATCTAAATCTATGCCGTGCAATACTGGTTCTTTATTGAAGAACTTAAATACTCCAGACAGTTCAACATCAAGCGACTCAAAAGTCGTCATATCCTCTTGCTGCTGGGTTATCGTTTGAGACATAATTCTGATTCAATTGGGGTGGTAGGTACGTATTTGCGCCGATATATGTAGTCTATTAAGCTAACCATTATAGGCAATCATGGTTTATTGTATACGTAAAAAACAATTTGCTATTGAGTACTGTTGATGAACTATAGTGGGTGATTGGCTGCAATCGGGTGACTCATCGCTTTCCTATTTTGAATTAATCGTAGATTTAACCGCAAATAGAAGAATTTTAGAAATTCTGTAAAAATAGATGACGGTTATCCAAATTTTTGATCGCAGAAACAAAAACTCAAATTTTAAATCTAAAATCTAAAATATATCTGGTTTTGACCTTTTAGCATAAAGTAGCTAAGAATACACTAAAACATCATCAAATCTTTCAACTATTTAATAGTTATCCCCCAGTTTTTACAGGGACACAATCGTATACAGATAATGCTATTTTCTCTATAATTTTAGTTTTATGAGCTTATTACAATTACCATCAATCGGGAATAAAAAAGATGCACGTACTGTAGGACAAGGTCCTCAATCTATATTTTTAATATTATTTACCTTGTTCCTAACTACAGGAATCTTAAGTCGATTGGCATATTTACAAGTAGTTAAAGGAGAAAGCTTTAGTAAGCGAGCCGAAGATAACCGCGTTCGCTTGATTTTAAGGCAGCCCGAACGAGGTAATGTTTTTGACAGAAACGGTAAACTTTTAGCCACAACTCGCTATCCTCACTCCGTATATTTGTGGCCTATGGCACATGAGAAAGAGTCATGGGAAACAGTTGGTTCGCGTTTATCTGAAATTCTCGGTATTCCCCAACAAGAAATAAAAAAACAATTAGAAAAAGCTGGACCAAATTCTTCTTCATTAGTAAGGATTGCTCGCGATATCAATATTCAGCAAATTACAGCTTTACAAGAATACGAAAGCGAACTACCAGGTGTAGAAATTAACCGAGAAGCCGTTCGTTACTATCCTCACGGCGCACAATTAGCCCACTTACTTGGCTACACCCGCGAACTTACCGCAGAGCAGTTAGCAAAGAAAAAGAAAGACGGCTACCGTCTTGGAGATGTAATCGGACAGATGGGTGTAGAAAGAGCATTTGAAACTACTTTACGAGGAGAATGGGGTGGTCAACAAGTAGAAGTTGACGGTAAAGGTCGTCCCATCAAAGTATTGGGTGTAAAACAAGCACAACCCGGACAAGATATTACATTAACTATAGACTTAGATTTGCAGAAAGCTGCTTATAAAGCTTTGCAAGGACGCACCGGCACAATTATTGCCCTACATCCTGAAAACGGTGGGATATTAGCAATGGTTTCCTATCCTGCATTCGATCCCAATGTATTTTCCAAACAAAATCCCAAGCCCAAAGAGTTAGAAGCGATACTCTTAGGAAAAAAGCATCCTATGCTCAATCGTGCCTTTAGAGCTTATCCTCCTGCAAGTACTTTTAAAGTCGTGACTATAGCAGCGGGTTTAGAATCGGGTAAATATTCTCCAAATACGGTACTGCAAACCTACGGTTATCGAATTTTTGGCGGACACCGGTTTAACGAATGGAACCATGCTGGATTTGGTCCCTTGAATTTTGCAGGAGCTTTAGCTTGGAGTAGCGACACATTCTTTTATCAAGTAGGTGCAAGAATTGGGGGTAAGCAATTAATCAAATGGACTAAAAAATTTGGATTTGGCTCGCAAACAGGTTCAGAATTTTCCTTCAGCGAATCCAGGGGCTTAGTGCCAGATAACGCTTATCAACGAAAATTGTGGAAACGCGATTGGACTGTAGGGGATTCAGTAAATATGTCCATCGGGCAAGGAGCTTTACTCGCTACACCTTTACAAGTAGCAAGAATGTTCGCCATCCCCGCAAACGGGGGTTACTTAGTCAAACCTCACGTTCTTAAAGACAACGAAGAGAAAAAGAAATGGCGAGAAAACATAGGAATGAAGCCCTCCACAGTCAAAATGATTCAAAGAGGATTGCGAGAAGTAATTACAGATGGTACGGCTAAGTTAATGAATGCGCCAACACTTCCCCCAGTTGCAGGTAAAACTGGAACTGCCGAAGCCTGGTTGCCCAGTCGCGTCAAAGCAAACCATGCTTGGTTTGGTGCATATGCACCCGTTAAAAAACCCGAAGTAGTTATACTCGCATTTGCCGAACACTCAGGGGGAGGTGGCGGTGCAGTTGCCGCACCAATGGTAAAACAAGTTATGGAAGACTACTTCAATCGTAAATACCCCGGTAAGTACAAAAAAACTCAACAGAAAAAGGCTCGGTGATAAAGAATTGGTAATTGGTAATTGGTAATTGTTAATGGGGAATGGGGAATGGGTAATTGGGCATTGGTATTTATTTTGCCTCCTATTCCCCCTCTCTCCGTCTCTCCCCATTAGCAATTAACTATTTACATTCGAGAGAATCCCGAGTTGATACGCCGGTTTTGGAATTAACTCCACTTGCAGTTTCACAAAGTTTTTTCATTTCAACACGGTCTAAAATTGCACCGCTAAAATCGGCACCCGTAACATCAACGTTACGAAAAATAGTACGTAACATCATTGCATTAGTAAAAATTGCATCACTTAAATCGGAATTCTTAAAGCTTGATAAATAAGCTATGCCATCGGTAAAATCAACACCGTGCAAATTTGAGTTTTCTAATAATGAACCGTTAAAAACAGCACCGCGCATATCGGCATTGCTAAAATTAGTATCTTCTAAACTTAGAGTGGCATATTCCTCTCCGACTAAACTTTGACCTGATAAATCTTTACCAGATAGTTCATTTCCAGCCGCACGGGAAATACTAGAAGAACTTGCAGCCTCTGCCGACAAAGGGTATAAAAGCACCACAATAGCTAAAACAAAGCCAGTTAATACTTGCCAAAATTTCATCATCTATCTCTAATTTCTACTTAATAAAACTCAATACACCCACATTTAAGCATATTTGGTAATGGGTAATGGGGAATTGGGCATGGGGAATTGGGCATGGGGCATGGGTAATAAGGAGAGTCAACAGTGAGCAGTACCATGACAGTGAACAGTTAACAGTGAACAGTTAACAGAGTAGTAGTTAAGAGTTATTAGCTGTGAATTTTTAGTGGGTGGTCGTCTGGCTCCCTTTTTCAAGCAAACTTAATAGCCAATCCTCAATTCCCAATTCCCAATTCCCAATTCCCAAAAACTAACAACATAGTCGTAGGATATTTAAATATGTTGTTGAGTCGGAAAAGCTTTATTTATTTGTGGCTAATAAAGAAGAAATAGCTTTGCCTTTGGCACGAACGCCTTTATTTACGGTTGTACAAGATTTAAAAGCGCGGCTAACCAGTTTTGGCGGTTGGGAAATGCCAGTACAATTCTCTGGTATTAGTAAGGAACATGAAGCAGTTAGAGATACTGCTGGAATGTTCGATATTTCCCATATGGGTAAGTTTACTTTACAAGGTAAAAATTTAGTTTCTCAACTTCAGCGTCTAGTTCCTTCGGATTTTAGCCGTCTTGTTGCTCACCAAGCTCAATACAGTGTTTTACTAAACTCTGAAGGTGGGATTATTGATGACATCATTTTTTATTATCAAGGCGAAGATAAGACTGGTTTACAAAAAGGACTTATCATCGTTAATGCAGCGACTACGGCTAAAGATAAAGCATGGTTGCTCGAACATCTGGATACTAGTGAAATAGAATTTCAAGATTTATCTACACAAAAAGTTTTATTGGCAGTTCAAGGACCAAAAGCCACTGAAATTCTGCAAAAATTTGTGGAAGAAGATTTAACACCTATCAAAGCTTTTGGTCATTTAGAAGCAACACTACTTGGTAAATCTGCTTTTCTAGCTCGTACTGGTTACACCGGAGAAGACGGTTTTGAAGTAATGGTGGAACCAAGTCTAGGAATAGAGCTTTGGCAAAAACTAATTGAAGCCGGTGTACTTCCTTGCGGATTGGGTGCTAGAGACACCTTGAGATTAGAAGCCGCAATGGCGCTTTACGGACAAGATATTGATGATACAACCACTCCTTTAGAAGCTAACTTAAGTTGGTTGGTTCACTTAGACACTAAGGGCGATTTTATCGGACGTGAAGTATTAGAACGACAAAAAGCTGACGGAGTTCAACGCAAACTAGTGGGTTTGCAAATGCAAGGACGCAATATAGCTCGTCATGATTACCCAGTATTATCAGCAGGGGAAAAAGTAGGAGAAATTACCAGTGGTACTTTATCCCCGACATTAGGTTATCCCGTCGCTTTAGCATACGTACCCGCAGAATTAGCAAAAATTGGTAACGAATTAGAAGTAGAAATTCGGGGAAAAACCTACCCCGCGACAATAGTTAAGCGTCCGTTTTATCGCTCTACAAGTCGTGTCTCTAAATAATCGAGAGTTAGGAGTGTAGAGACGTAGCACTGCTACGTCTGTACAGTTAGGAGTTAACAGTTAGCAGTTAGCAGTTAAGAGTTAGCAGTTAGGAGTTGGTAATTATTACACATTTAACCTTCAACCTTTAACCCTTGACCTAAATACTGAATAATTGAAAATTAATAACTTGGGAGAAGAATATGGCTTTTGAATATCCAGAAGATTTAAAGTACTTAGATAGTCACGAATACGTGCGTCTTGAAGGTGATAGCGCAACAATTGGTATTAGTGCTTTTGCTATAGATCAGTTGGGAGATATCGTATTTTTGGAATTGCCAGCAGTGGGGGATTCCATAACTAAAGGAGACAGTTTTGGGACGGTTGAATCGGTGAAAGCTGTAGAAGACTTGAATGCTCCCGTAACTGGTACCGTCACTGAACGTAATGATGCAATGCTTGATTCTCCGGAAAATTTGGCAGAAGAACCTTATGGCGAAGGATGGCTTATCAAAGTCAAAGTCGATAACCCAGCCGATATTGATGACGCAATGAGCGCTTCTGAGTATAGCGCAAAGGTGGAAGGGGATTAGCAGATAGGGGGACAAGGAGATTAGGAAAAAATTCCTAACTCCTAACAACTAACCACTAACAACTAACACCTATTCCCGTTATTGTTGCAAAATATGAAGTAGTAACATGTGGAGAATAATTAGTTAGTGGTAATTTATGCCCCTCGTAACTCGTCGGATGAGCAAGCGCTCTCAAGAGAAAGTCAAACTGTGACTTCTTTTGCAAATAGACACATTGGACCAAATTCTGATGATGTCGCGCAAATGCTTTCTGTTTTGGGTTTTGATAATCTGGAACAATTAATTGATAAAGCTGTTCCCGAAACTATTCGTACTGAAGGTAGTTTAAAGCTGCCAGAAGCGCAAAGCGAATATGGTGCATTAGGAACGCTGAAAGAAATTGCTCAACAAAACCAAGTTTATCGCTCGTTTATCGGTATGGGGTATTACGACAGTATTACTCCAGGGGTAATTCAAAGAAACATTTTGGAAAACCCTGGTTGGTATACTGCTTATACTCCTTATCAGCCGGAAATTGCTCAAGGAAGACTTGAGGCTTTGTTGAATTTCCAAACTTTGATTACCGATTTAACAGGTTTGGAAATTGCTAATGCTTCGTTGCTTGATGAAGCTACCGCAGCAGCAGAAGCAATGAGCATGAGCTATGGTGTTTGCAAAAATAAAGCCAATACTTTCTTTGTTTCTCAAGAATGTCATCCTCAAACAATCGCCGTGTTGCAGACACGGGCAGAAGCTTTGGGGATTGAAATTTTTGTTGGAAACCACGAAACTTTTGATTTTTCTCAGCCAATTTTTGGGGCTATTGTCCAATATCCTGCTACTAACGGCGAGATTTATGATTATCGCGATTTCATCGCTAAAGCTCACGAGTTGGGGGCTTTGGTTACGGTAGCGGCGGATCCTTTGAGTTTAACTTTATTAACACCACCAGGAGAATTTGGTGCTGATATAGCTGTTGGAAGCACTCAACGCTTTGGTATTCCGTTGGGGTTTGGGGGACCTCATGCAGCATACTTTGCGACAAAAGACAAGTATAAACGCCAAGTTCCGGGACGAATTGTTGGTTTATCTAAAGATGTTCAAGGAAAACCCGCTTTACGTTTAGCATTGCAAACCCGCGAACAGCACATCAGACGTGAAAAAGCAACTAGCAATATTTGTACGGCACAAGTATTGTTGGCGGTTATGGCGAGTATGTATGCGGTTTATCATGGCTCTGCTGGAATTAAGCAGATTGCTCAACAAGTTCATTCTTTAGCTGCGAAGTTAGCTGAAGGACTCAAACAGCTTGATTACAGCATTAAAAATGAATATTTCTTCGATACGCTACAAGTTAATTTAGGAAGTAGTAGCAAGAAAGAAATTTTAGAACGCTGCCAAGCAAAGAAAATTAATCTTCGTATATACGATGATAATTCCGTCGGAATTTCTTTAGATGAAACCACTACGGAGGAAGATGTAGAAGATTTATTAGAAATTTTCTCTTTGGAAAACCTCCCCCCCTCTCCCCCTCTCCCCCTCCCCCACTCTTCTTTCCCCCTTCCTCGCAAATCAGAATTCCTAACTCACCCAACATTCAACCGCTACCATTCGGAAACGGAATTATTGCGTTATCTGCATAAACTCGAAGCCAAGGATTTATCGTTAACTACTTCGATGATTCCTTTGGGTTCCTGTACCATGAAGCTGAACGCAACTGCCGAAATGATACCGGTAAGCTGGGCTGAGTTTGGCAAAATTCACCCGTTTGCTCCTTTATCGCAAGTGCGCGGTTATTCCCTTTTATTTGAACAGCTTGAAAAATGGTTGGGTGAAATCACAGGTTTTGCAGGAATTTCCCTACAGCCTAATGCTGGTTCTCAAGGCGAATATGCAGGGCTTTTATCGATTAGGAGATATCACGAAAGCCGTGGAGAAAAACATCGTAATATCTGTTTAATTCCCACTTCCGCTCACGGTACAAACCCGGCGAGTGCGGTAATGTGCGGTATGAAAGTTGTGGCTGTGGCTTGCGACGACCAAGGTAACATTGATATCAGTGACCTGAAAGATAAGGCGCAGAAACACGCAAATGAGCTAGCTGCTTTGATGGTGACATATCCTTCAACTCACGGCGTATTTGAAGAAGGCATCAAAGAAATTTGTGAAATTGTTCACACCCACGGTGGACAAGTTTACATGGATGGTGCCAATATGAACGCCCAGGTGGGTATCTGCCGCCCTGGTGATTTTGGTGCAGATGTATGTCACCTGAATTTGCACAAAACTTTCTGTATACCCCACGGTGGTGGTGGCCCCGGCATGGGACCAATTGGCGTAGCCGCCCATTTAGTACCTTTCCTTCCCGGAAATCCCATAACTAGTTCCTCAAATGGTGCTGTTTCTGCTGCTCCTTGGGGTAGCTCTAGCATTTTGGTGATTTCCTGGATGTATATCGCCATGATGGGTGCAGATGGTTTAACTGAAGCCACCAAGGTAGCTATTTTGAATGCTAACTATATGGCGAAAAGGTTAGAAAAACACTATCCGGTGTTATATACAGGCAAAAATGGCTTGGTAGCTCACGAATGCATCTTGGATTTACGTTCCTTGAAGAAATCGGCGAATATCGAAATTGATGATATTGCCAAGCGCTTGATGGATTACGGTTTCCATGCACCAACAGTATCATGGCCCGTGGCAGGTACTGTAATGGTAGAACCTACCGAAAGCGAATCTCTTGAGGAATTAGATAAATTCTGCGATGCGATGATTTCTATTCGTGAAGAAGTAGCTGAAATAGAAACCGGTAAAGTAGATGCTCAAGACAATGTTTTGAAAAATGCACCTCATACCGCACAAAGTTTAATTGTAGGTGAATGGAATCATCCTTACACCCGCGAACAAGCCGCTTATCCAGCACCTTGGACGCGAGAACATAAATTTTGG
>JBCBPQ010000153.1:0-17231 GCA_039820645.1 Cyanobacteria bacterium J06633_8
ATGGCTTTTTAGTAAGTAGAATTTGATTCGTATTTTATATGATTACCAATTGAGAAAAAATATGCAACGCCTAAATCTAACTATCTTAAAATTGATTTTAGATAATTTATTATCTCTAATATTTATTGGTAATAAGTTTGATTCCGACTTAGGGATTCCAACTGAGATAAAACAAATAAATGCGGATAAATATCCCGAAGTAAGAGGACGTGTAATTGCTTTCAATATGGCAGTTAAGTTTGATAGAAGTGTAGAACTAGTTCTATCTGCCGAGGATATTAATATACTTTATTCACAAGTTCATCTTGAATATTCAAAAAGACCTGTAAAATATAAAGGTTTTAGTGAATTAAAGTATTTTTATATTCAAAATAACGAAATTATAATTTCCGAAATATCTCCATTTTTATACTTTACTTCTAATGACCCTCTTGTAAGTAAACAAGCAGTTAAATTTGAAATTAAAAATGGTCAACTGGTTGAATATCGTAAATTTATCAGCACATTTAATCAAAATATTGATAACTCTGAATATCAGCTTGTTAATAAAACATTTTCATCAGGTCTTATTCATTTTATTCTTGGTTCTCAAACTATCGACCGTCGAAAATCATTGCAATTAATGAGAAAAAAAGTTGGAAAAGAAGCAAATCCTATTATCAATAAGTTAAAGTCGATTCGAGTTAGAGATAATAAATTAATATTGGAATCATGAATATTGCTTTTTAATATCTTTTAACTAGACGCATAAAGCTAAAGTGAAACCCAACACCAAACTTTTAATAGATGTTGGGTAAATATTGCGAAGCGAAACCCAACCTACATTTCTGCCTCTCCTACAAAATCAACAAAAAATCTAGGTACTTTGTTTTGGTTGCTGATAATAATCCAAAACTTTTTTCACATAATCTGTGCTAAAACCACTATCGCAACCTTTATATTTACCAGTCATCCACCAACAAGCTGTACCAAGGACAGCTTCTGTTTCATTATTATTTGTAGCTTCCAATTGTCCTTTTAATTCTCGTTCCACTATACAACTAACTACTTGACGAGCTAATTGAGGATTCTTTTCAAATTCTGCTGGTGAAACTTCTTTTTCCAAACAAGATTTTGACCAACTTTTCAAAGTTTCTGGTTTAACTTGCCAATCGCTGTAATATCCATCATTTGCAGAACCTGTATTAGGTGCAGCCAATCGTAATGCTTCTACCATTCCTGCAACTTGAGTATTGAGCGATTGCTGTTGTGCTTGTGCTGCGAAAGGTAATAATCCCAAAGTTACAATTACACCACTGAAGAAAAATTTCATTTCATTCCTTCTAAACAAACACGTGTAACGATATAGCATTATTCCAGAGAATCTCATCTACCAAAAATAGTAGATGATAGATTGAATAACAATTTAGTTCAGAAAACTATGATTCGGATGCAGGAAAAAGGTATAACCCAACAAGAAATAGTTGAAGCAACTGAAAATATCTAAACTTTTAAAGTTCAACTTAGAGGATTTATCTACCGTAATCGCGCACAGTACCCCTAATTTTAATTAGAGGGGAAAATTTAAATATTTTTTCCATTCCACCAATACCCTATTGACAAAACATGAGCTTAGTTCACTTTTGTACGAGTCTAGTTGATTTTAGTCTTGTGTGGAAGATAAGAAATTTCAATTTATTTATTAGGAGAAAACATGATGACTTCTGAAATTATCCAACTGGAAAAATCGCAAATTGATAAAGCTTCTAAAATTCTTGCTGCTGCATTCAATCAAGACACATTATTTCAATACGTCCTACCCCAAGAGCGTAAAGATAAATTATTGTATGGTTTATGGAAAACTATTTTACGGTATTCTCAACCTCAAAACTCTGTATATACCACCCCAGAACTTAAAGGTATTGCAGTTTGGATTCCACCCGGAGAGTTTCCGTTAAATCCCTTAAGATTTCTGCTCGCAGGATTTTACAAAATTCTTTTCCAGATTGGTTTGAAAAGAATCAGAAGGCTTACCATATTCAGCTTACTTGAAGAATTTCACAAACAAGATATGTCTGTACCTCATTGGTATCTGCTTGGTTTGGGGGTTTCACCTGATTATCAAGGACAAGGAATTGGTGGTTCGTTAATTCAACCAATTCTCAAACAGGCAGATGAACAAGGCCTACCTTGTTATTTGGAAACCGATACACATGGAGCTGTTCGCTTTTATCAAAGACATGGTTTTGAAATCCTCAGAACTGGTGAAGAGCCGGTTCAGTTTTGGACAATGAAACGCGAACCTCGAATTAGCAATAATGAACATCACAATGATAAGGATTGATTCCGGTTGATCAAAAAATAGCGGAAAATAGTGTTTAGCGCTCTAAATTGAAAAAAGAGCGCTAAAGCGCTACTACAAATTTTAATTACTATCCTTTGAATCAAGTAAATTAGTTGCTCCCTTACCGAGGAGTCCAAAAATAGTACCACATCCAGTTTGCCAAGTGGCAATACAGTGATATTGATAGATTGCATTGTGGCAATACCACCTGCTACTGGTTGTTGACTCAAAGCTTTCATCACAAAAGTTGAAAATGCATAGAATATCCCCCCGGTGATAGCACTACCAATAGCAGTAATTAGCATTAGATAAAAACGTAAGTTCTCAAAAATTGTCATAATCTTGCCTATAAATCTAAATTTGATTAATTTTTAAAGTTTTAATAGGACAAACCTGGTGTCTTATGAACATAGGATTTATCAGTCAATTGCTTTAAAATGAAATCAGCAACATCAGCACGAGAAATTTTCAATTTTGAAGTTTTATCGTCACCAGAAAAACCATGTCTGTAATTACCAGTTAGCTTCCCATCTACAAAAGCTGAAGGACGAATAATAGTCCAGTTTAATTTACTTTGCTTAACATAATCTTCTTGCTTTTCATGGTCTATAAATACCCCTCGCAAGAGGAATCCAAACATGATATACTTCCAAAAAAAGTCTAAGTTTTCCCAACTATCTCCAGCACCAAGGGTTGATTGACAGATAAAACGTTCAATACCTGCTTTTTCCATTGCCTTAATAATCTTTTGTGTACCTTCCGAGCGAATTTTTCCCGATATTTTCTTACCAGATCCCAATACACAAACAACTGCTTCTTTACCTTGTACAGCTTTCTCTACTGAATTTGTATCCATGACATCTCCTTTTACAACCTTGAGATTTTCATGTTTGATGTTCAACTTATCAGGATTGCGTACAAAAGCTGTTACTGTATGTCCCTTTTCAAGTGCCTGCTCTACAACCAAACTACCTATACTTCCTGTAGCGCCAAAAATAAGTAAATTCATCAAATCGCTTCCTCTTGCTTAATTACTCTTTCAGCTTAGGGAAACCATCGATGCTTAACTATCCAATTCTTGTGATACTTTCACATTCTTGCGGCCAATTTTCAAATTTTTGAGAATTTATCTTCTTACAAGAGCCAAACATCTCGATTTTTCTTAACTAATGATTCACCATACTTAAAATTTTATAGGTTTTCAATATTACCAAACACATCCTATATAATCCCGCATATAATGAGATAATTACTTATTTTTTCGTCAATAAGGTATATATAATTGCTCAAAATTTTGAAAAATTCTTTCAGATAAAAATAGCGAAAATTTTTTGTTAAGTAGCAGTTTCGTGATACTCTATATAATATAAACCATTTTAAATAATGAAGAGGCTTGCCTTAAATAAAAATTTTGCTTATATTCCCATTATAAAAAATATATATTTTAATTATCCTTATTATCTCATATTTCCACCATTAAAAGAAATTTTTTTCAATCAAATTAAATTAAAAATCAAAAAACTTTTTTGAATGATTTTTTATAGATAGAATGACATGGTAGGGTATGATATTTTAACTCAGATTAGAGGTTATTTAATAAATATCAATGATTTGAGATTGCGCTAAAGCTTTAGCAAGGAATATTATGACGATAAGTGCATATCGTGATTCTTCTAAATGCGATGAAAAATCCAGATATAGAAGGGAAAATATCTTGTCCATTCCAAACCTGGGAAAATATTCGAGTTCAACAATTCCAACATCCTGCGGGAGAAGGTAATTGTCTTTTTCCCGACGAACATGTGATAAGTTTATCTCTGTCTCCTCGTCCCGTTCGCTTGCTACAAATTCATGGAGATGAAAGCTACACGGGATTATATGGGCAAGGATACATGTCAATTACACCCGCAAATACACCCTTTTTTGCTCGATGGGATAGTTACGATAATTACTTGCAAATTCGCATAAAAAATCGATTTATAGAAAACGTCGCCAGAGAAACTTTAGAAAAAGACCCAAACCGACTAGAATTAATTTCAGAATTTCGGACTCAAAGTCCGCAAATTGAAGCAATCAGCATGATGCTACTTGCAGAATTGCAACAACAAAATTCAGCCAACGGATTGTATATTGATTCCCTAACTAACGTCTTAGCAGTCAATTTACTCAGACAGCACGCAGCCACCAAACCTCAGCTACCAACTTATGAAGGTGGTTTACCACTGCATCAACTACAGCAAATTTTAGATTATATCGATGCACATTTAGATCAAGATATCAAACTTGCCGATTTAGCAGGATTGCTCGACATTAGTCAATTTCACTTCAGTCATTTATTCAAGCAGTCAATCGGCATGTCTCCTTACCAATACTTACTTCAACAACGGGTAGAAAGAGCAAAACAATTGTTGAAACAAAAAGACAGATTAATTGTAGATATTGCTTTAGAATGTGGTTTCAGCAGCCACAGTCATTTAAGTAGAAAATTTCGCCAATTTACCGGCATAACACCCAAGCAATATAGAGCCGGTTAGTTTCTTCACGGCTTTATGATTATCTAATTAAGGCAGGGAGTGAGGGAGTGAGGAAAAATTCTATCGGAAATCTGACAGGGGAAAATTACTAACCTTTAAAAAGGCGATCGCTTCTTGTAATTCATCCACAATTTTCTGGATTTGACTCGATTTTCAACAACCATCTTTTCAAAGAAGAGGGAATATACTCCTGCTCAAAAATTTTACCTTTATTATTTCTTACCTTTTGATATCAAATTCAAGCAGAAATTAACCGGATTTCCTCTGCGCTATGAATAGACGCAGCTACCATCCTCGTGGAATTTTAGATGATTAGTGGAAAATATTTTGGTTTTAATAGGTTCGGTTTCGTGATAGAATCTCTGGAAAAAGCAAGAACCGGGTATTACCGGTCGAGCAGCATAAAGAAAATAGCTTATCGAAGCGGCGAGGTCTTAATATGCCTTGAGCAGCAAACATCTAAGTTGCGTATTTTTCACACAAAGTATTTAAGTAATCAATTTTTATTTGAAATAGCATATAGAGATCCCAAGAGGATTATACCAAAAAAAAATTAAAATTTTGACAACTTTTTTATACGGCTACTCAAAGAAGGTAAAATCATTAATTAAATGACAATACTTGCAATATAATTGATGCCATTCTCAACTAGCAAAATTTTTGTAATTTTTTATCACAATATACAGCTTCAAACCCATGAATTGCATTTGAGAGTATTGAGGTTTGTAAAGCAAAAATATTTTTAATACTAAAATTAAACTTATAAATCAGTATTTAAACCCTTGAAAATAAAGATTGAATTAAATAAACAACTCAATTAAAAGTAATACCTCCTCAACTCTCATCGCCATCGCAACATCTGAGAAAAAACCTCTGCGCCCCTTTGCGTTTACCTCCCTCCCCGAGGCTGTAAAAAGTCTCTTATTTTACTTAAATCAAATAAAAATAGTAATTATATTGAGAAAAACCGGGTTTTATATAAATGGCAATTGTAAAAAATACAGCTATTAGAATGTAAGTAAGTAGAAAATTAAGTTTTTCCTATTAAATCTATTTTTAATAGTACTGCATTACTACAAAGAATAAAAACCTTGAGGAAAGATAAATAAACCTTGAGCTACTTCTAGATAATCTCGCAATCGGGTTATCATCATATATTGTCCGCTGGCAATCTGTATCCTTCATCCATGACTGCATCTAAAAACCAAAGTACAACAACTATCACCGACCATCGCACGGTAGATATAACAAAGCTGAGTCAGATGTACCAGCATTACGTTGAAACCAAGGAGAAACATCCCCATGCGGTACTTTTTTACAGGGTGGGTGATTTTTTTGAATGTTATTTTGAAGATGCTGTAACCTTAGCTCAAGAATTAGAACTGGTTTTAACTAGTAAACAAGCTGGTGCTGATGTGGGAAGGGTGGCTATGAGTGGTGTTCCCCATCATTCTTGGGAGCGTCATGCTACTGGTTTAGTAGAAAAAGGTTATGCAGTAGTAATTTGCGACCAAGTTGAAGATGCTTCTCAGGTAACTGGTGGTCGTTTGGTGAAGAGGGAAATTACCAGAATTTTAACTCCAGGTACTCTTTTAGAAGATGGGATGTTAAAGGCAAGTCGCAACAATTATTTAGCCGCTGTGGTAATTGCGAAGGATAATTGGGGTTTGGCTTATGCTGATATTTCTACGGGAGAATTTTTAACTACTCAAACTAATAATTTGGAGCATTTAACTCAAGAGTTGATGCGATTGCAACCGAGTGAGGTGTTATTTCCTACTAATGCTCCGGATTTAGGTGCTTTACTAAGGCCTGGTGAAAAGTCTAATAGTTTACCAGAATGTCTGCCTACTTCATTTTGTTATTCGTTGCGATCGCAGGTTCCTTTTTCTAGTGGGGAAGCTAGAAGTAGGTTGTTGTTGAAGTTTAAAGTCCGCTCTTTGGAAGGGTTTGGTTGCGAGAATCTGACTTTAGCTGTTCGTGCTGCTGGTGGTTTATTAGAATATTTGGAGGAGACGCAGAAGGAAAATAAGGTTCCTTTACAACCTTTACGAACTTATACTTTTACTGATTTTTTAGTTGTAGATTATTCAACAAGGCGTAATCTGGAAATTACTCAGACAATTCGCGACGGTACTTATCATGGTTCATTGTCTTGGGCTATGGATAGAACAACTACGGCAATGGGTGGACGTGCTTTAAAAAGATGGTTGTTGCAGCCGTTGTTGGATATTAAGGGAATTAAGGCAAGACAAGATACGATACAGGAATTAACGGAAAATACAACTTTGCGTGAAGATTTGCGGGGGTTGTTAAAACAAATTTACGATTTGGAAAGGTTATCGGGACGTGCTGGCTCTGGTACTGCCAATGCTAGGGATTTATCGGCTTTGGCTGATTCTTTATCAAAGTTACCGCAATTAAGTAATTTAGTTAAGGATGCTCGTTCTCCTTTTTTGAAAGCTTTGCAGAAAGTTCCGCCAAGTATGCAGGAGTTGGCGGATAAAATAAAGGCTCATATTGTGGAATCTCCTCCGATTCAAATTAAGGAGGGTGGTTTAATTAGGGCAGGAATAAATCCTTTATTAGATGAAAGAAAGGAATTGGTAGAAGAAGACCAAAAGTGGATTGCTAATCTAGAGATTGATGAAAGGGAAAGAACGGGAATTCCTAAACTCAAGGTTGGTTATAACAAGACTTTTGGTTATTATCTCAGCGTTTCTCGGGCTTTAGCTGAGAAGGTACCAGATAATTACATTCGCAAGCAAACTTTAACTAATGAAGAACGATATATAACTCCTGAATTAAAGGAAAGGGAAGCGAGGATTTTAACTGCGAGGGATGATTTAAATAAGTTGGAATTTGATATCTTTCTTGCGTTAAGGGAAGAAGTTGGTTCTGAAGCTGAAATTATCCGCAATATCTCCCGTGCTGTTGCTGCCGCTGACGTACTCTGTGGTTTAGCAGAATTAGCGGTATTTCAAGGTTATTGTCGTCCTGAAATTGTTGAAGGAAGAGAAATTACAATTATTGATGGAAGGCATCCGGTTGTAGAACAATCTTTACCCGCTGGTTTCTTTGTACCAAATTCGACTTATTTGGGAAGGGAAGATAATCAAAATAATCAAAATAATCAGGATAATAATGAAGATAATAATAAAAATAACAATAATAAAAATTCTCCCGATTTAATTATTTTAACTGGTCCTAACGCCAGCGGTAAAAGTTGTTACTTACGTCAGGTGGGATTAATTCAATTAATGGCCCAGATAGGAAGCTTTATTCCCGCAACTTCAGCAACTCTGGGTATTTGCGATCGCATATTTACGCGGGTAGGTGCGGTGGATGATTTAGCTACCGGACAATCGACTTTTATGGTGGAAATGAATGAGACGGCAAATATTCTCAATCATGGAACTTCAAAGTCGTTGGTATTGTTAGATGAAATTGGCAGAGGTACGGCAACTTTTGATGGACTTTCTATAGCATGGGCAGTAGGAGAATATATTGCCACAGAACTTTTAGCCAGAACAATTTTTGCTACCCATTATCATGAATTAAATGAATTAGCATCTTTGTTGGATAATGTTGCTAATTATCAGGTGACGGTGAAAGAAATGCCAGATCAAATTATCTTTTTGCATCAAGTCCAACCCGGTGGTGCTGATAAATCTTACGGTATTGAAGCGGGAAGATTGGCAGGTTTACCAGCAAAGGTTATTAAAAGAGCAAAGCAGGTTATGGGACAAATTGAACAGCATAGTAAAATTGCTATTGGTTTAAAATCGTTGGATTAGTAATTACAAATTTAGTCTCGTATCAAATCCAATCAAATCCAAGAAGAGCTTGCTAACTACATTTAATTGGGTTATCAAGCTTTTCAGTATAAATACTATTGATGTGTTAATTAAGTAATAAGATATACTCTTATTCTATTTGGATAATTATTTATTTACTCTTGGATAATAAGACATGGAAATTTTGATTTGATTATGCATCGCGAACCTTAATAATACTTGTGTTAATTGGATTACCGCTATTAATAATTGGATTAATTTTAAGAAAATTCCTACCCTACCAGAAGCATAAATATAGTAACTTAGCAATATTATCCTTCTTTATATGCACTGCAATTTATACATTTAACCCATTGGTTCCAGAAACACATTATGCAGTAGATATTCCAGGTTATGGCGTTAAATTCTACGAAGGCATCAAGAAGAAAAAGCAATTTCCGAACTTGATTTTCAACCAAATGTAGAGACGTAGCACTGCTACATCTTTAGCAATGTGAAATCACCACTGTATATTGCGATTCGGCAACGCCCTATTTTCAAAATCCTAATCCTGACAAGAATCGCAAATACCCCTTACCGTCAACTCATAATTATCTACAGTCAACCCAGCACGTAAACCTTTAAAACTAATACCTTCAACCTGCTCCCAACCAATATCCTCAATACAGCCACATTTATTGCAGCGGAAATGATGATGAGATGTAACATTAGCATCGTAACGACATACACCTTCATCTAATAAAACTTCTCTTACCAAACCCACATCCCTCAAAGCTTGCAGAGAACTATATATTGTCGCTTGGGAAGAAGTCGGACTGTCTTGATTCAAACTAATTAATATCTGTTCCGCTGTCGGATGATCTTGACGGTTTAATAAATTGGAATACACCGCAAACCTCTGGGGGGTTACTCGCAATCCCTTTGACTTCAATATTTGGACTATTTCCGAAGCTTGCTTTTTCATATGGCTTATTTTTACCTTTTTAATCAATATGAGTAAATTTAAAGACAAAATTTTATATACTAGTACATCACGGCTTAAATAAAGCAACCATTAAAAATGGCTGAAAAGCCCAGAAAATCAAACTTCTTACTTCTTACTTCTTACTTCTTACGAACGCAAGCAGTGCTAGTATTATTTTAACAAATTATTCAAAATAAGAAATGAGTAATTATCTCTATTGAACTATTCCTATTTAAGAATTATTCTGAGATAGTAACGAATTTAGTTTATGGAGGTTGTCATGGCTGTAATCGAAAAGGTACCTAGCGTTGTGTTTAAGACTCGGGTTCGTGATGAGTCGGTACCAGGGCCAAATCCCTTTCGTTGGGAAGACAAAACCACTGAAGATATTTTTGCTGGTAAGAAGGTTGTAGTGTTCTCGCTACCTGGTGCGTTTACTCCTACTTGTTCTTCCAATCATTTACCACGCTACGAAGAATTATATGATGAATTTAAGGCTCAAGGTGTAGATCAAATCATCTGCGTTTCTGTAAATGATGCTTTTGTGATGTTCCAATGGGGTAAGCAAGTTGGAGCCAAGAATGTCTTCTTACTTCCCGATGGAAATGGTGAGTTTACCCGTAAAATGGGGATGTTGGTAGAGAAATCAAATCTAGGTTTTGGATATCGTTCTTGGCGCTATTCTATGTTGGTGAATGATGGCAAAATTGAAAAGACTTTTGTTGAGCCAGAATATGGTGATAATTGCCCCATCGATCCTTTTGAAGTTTCCGACGCTGATACAATGCTCGCTTATCTAAAGGGAACAGAATCTGCTGGTGTTTCTGAACCTCGTCGCGAATTTGTTGGATAATCAGTTCTCAATTGGATTTGACGATAAGTTTGGGGGGTTATTTCCCTCAAACTTTCTCATAAGCTGCTATTTTATTCGGCTCATCCGTACAAAGGGATGCTAAAACAATACTGAAAAAAGGTTCGGGAAAATAGGGATAAAAGTAATTATTTATGATTAAAATTAATTGATAACCCTAATAAATTTTAAGTATAGTAAAGATTTCAAGCAAATAATTCAAACATGCACGCATACTATGTACTGAAGAACCTTTAATTAAGTATTGATTGCTCAGAGTAATATGTATATTTAAAGCTGGTATAACAATATTTTTTAAAATAAATATTCGATGAATAAGAAGGAGTCGTAATTATGAAGCTGAATAAAAATAATCTTGCCGAGCGTGGGGATACAGTATACGATGCCATTGTAGTTGGTGGCGGAATGGGTGGTTTATCGGCTGCGATTTATCTGGCTCGTTACGGTTTAAAATGTCTCGTAATTGAAAAAGGTAAAGGACGTTCAATATGGATGCAAGATCTCCGCAACTATGTAGGGTTAGATCCCGATACAAGCGGAGGTAAGATTGTTCGTCACTCTACCAAGCAAGCGATTGAATGGGGTGCAGATCATTTGCAGGGGTTTGTAGAAGATGTTACTGACGAAGGTGATATCTTTAGGGTAAAAGTAAAAATTGGTCGGACAGACAGCATTTATCAAGTGTTTAGAAGTAAATATTTAATTGCTGCATCGGGTGTGATTGATGTTTTACCCGAGTTGGAAAATATGCAGAATGTTTACGATTATGCTGGATATACCCTACACGTTTGCATGATTTGTGATGGTTTTGATATGTGGGACCGACGTGCAGTTTTGATTGCAGGGAAGGAGTCTCAAATTAATGCTGCTTTTGTGATGAACTGGTTTACTCCTTATATTACCGTATTAACTCACGGATTATGTGAAGTGGGTGAGGAGATGAAGCAGAAGTTAGCAGAGCATGGTTATCCCCTTTACGAACAGAAGATTGCTAAATTCTTGGGTGAAAATCATCAAATGAGTGGTGTTGAGTTAGAAGACGGTACGGTAATTGAAGCAACTACTGGTTTAATTAATATGGGTTCGATTTACCACAACCAGTATTTGAAGGGTATTGATGGATTGGAGTGGGATGGTGAAAATTTAGTAACTCATGGTTTGGCTCAAACTACTCACGAGCGTATATTTGCTTTAGGAGATTTAAAGAAAGGGTTGAATCAAGTTTCTGTTGCAGTAGCTGATGGAACAATGGCAGCCACTCAAATCTGGCGAAATATTCGTCGAGCAAGTCAACCTCGGAAGTGGGAAGCCAATATTAGGTAATTGGTAATTGGTAATTGGTAATTTGGTAATTTGGTAATGGCTTAAATTTCGCTATTACCAAATTCCATAGACAAGCTTAACTAACTATTGACACTCTCCCATCTGGAAGATGGGAGATTCTTACAAGCATAGACAGCATCGCTTGAAATATCCTCTTATAGCTGCCGGGTTCCCAGGCTCACCCCGTTTGCCAACAATGGGCGGAGTGATATTTCCTGAAAAGTCTGCCGGAAGAATCTTCTTCCGGCGAGCTTTTCTCCAACTCGCCGATTCGAGATTTGGGCGTACACTTCCCGAGAGTCCCCCGGTAGGTTTTAAAGTCTTATACTGACTATCGGTACTATACCACCTGACGGCACTTAAAAGTGCGAACTCGTCCTACATCTCCTGCCTCAAGGCTAGGAGTTTTGGACTTCGACTAGTTTCTATAATTCTGTGCATAGGGTAAATATTGAAGAAGTTTCATTTTACCCGTTGATTTTTTCAAAAACAGACCCTATATAGGCGCACATATTCCCATTATATTTTTACCATAACACAATTTTTTATCCTAAGCAAATTAACACATAGGATTTAGTTGTTAATTTCAACAACTTCAATCACAAATTAAAAAAAGGATAATAGTAATAATGCTGTAGGGGGGTAAATGTTGAGGAGGATTGATTTTACCAGTTGATTTTTTCAAAAACGCCCTATGTATAGGCGCACTTATTCCCATTATATTTTTTACTATACCACAATTTTTTATCCTAAGCAAATTAACACATAGGGAACCCCCAATACCGCACTGACTCCCCAACCCAATTGACAAAATTTTATTTATAAACACGCTCTCAGAATGTTTTCGGAAAACAAACATATTCTTGAAGGTCAAAGATGGTAAACTTTATTGACAAATCCTTGATTCTGAAGTTTAAAAAAGGAGGCTGTGTCATTGATTGTTAAAACGTTTAAGTTAATCGAAATCACTGACTTTATATGGGATGACTATCGACATAACTTGGAGAATACACTTGGTCAATTTAAATATAGACCAAGAGATGTTGCCTTGGAGATGATGAAAAGGTATATTGCTAGTTCATTTCCCTTCGTATTCTCATTTAACGATTTTTGTCGTCTTATTACGTTACAAACAGAAACTGGTGGAAATAGTTTGATCCATCAGGAAGTTGCTGCTCATGTACGTTCGG
Organism: Cyanobacteria bacterium J06633_8; assembly: GCA_039820645.1. Lineage (GTDB taxonomy): Bacteria > Cyanobacteriota > Cyanobacteriia > Cyanobacteriales > Nostocaceae > Rivularia. The sequence continues at coordinate 13,003 of JBCBPQ010000153.1, forward strand.
ATTTAGAACACTTTGAGTTGTACAAGCGAGACTATCTAAAATATTCGGCATGGAGTATGCCAATAGATTTAGATCCTTTTATCAGGTTAGGTAACTCCATTTGGCACTGCTATGAACGCACGTCTTTACAGCACTATTATCACTTATTACTAGTATTCGAGGTCATGTCTACTTGTTGGTTGGGAAAGTGGCATGAATTATCACAAACCCACGAACTCGATTTTTTTTTCTTGGGAAACGTTCATCTTGCTGAGGACGACTACAAAATCCATCTGATTTCTCACACAGAGGTTCTCGAAGATGTATTACCTCAAGCTACTTTTTGGTCGTTTAGAAGATGTTACGACGAAATTAGCTCAGGCTTTATTACTTGGTTTAGTAGAGAGTTATCAAAAACAGAGGTAGAGGTTTCAAAAAAGTGAATATCAATAGAGACCAAACCTATTCTGAGATTCTTAAACTAGAGGAATTACTTTCTTTACAACAACCAAAAACTTCAAAAGTTGATGATAGGTTATTCATTATAATTCACCAAGCTTGCGAACTTTGTTTGTCACAAATCTTGGTGGAAATTACTGACTTGCATTCTAAATTTAAGATAGATGCAAGCGCTGGAGACATTGTTAATAAATGTGCTCGTATTGTAGCTTTGTTTGGCACAGTATGCGATTGGTTAAATATACTGAAGACTATAAAAATTAATGAATTTTGCACTTTTATTTTAAACTATAAAGGCGCAAGTGGAGCTCAGTCATTTCAATATCATCTTATTGAAGAGAAGCTGGGTTTTACTAAGATGTCACAAACGCAAAATTCAGACACTGCTACAAAAAAACTTGGAGATGAAACCCTCAGAGAGGAAGCCCTAAGATATATCCAGCGAAATTACATGGGTAGTCTTTGCCATGATAGTGAAAACGATCAACAACAAAGGTTAGTAGATTTTTTGATGTCTATTATTCGAGATACCGTAGATTATTCAGATGCATTCACTGTTGTTGATAGCTTAATAAACTTAGATGAGGCTATGGATACTTGGCGCATTCAACATTTGCGTATTACAGAGAGAATGATTGGACAAAAAAGTATGGGTACAGGTGGAACAATGGACAGAAGTGGATTATACAAAACTTTAAACCGCAGGCTATTTCCAGAATTTTTGCAGGCGCGGGCTAAACTACGTTGTGAAACTCTGAACTCTAGTCCTAGCAGGTGATAGCGCTTTTAATCTATCTAAGAGGGTGTTTATAAATAAAAAATAAAGGCAATCGCGATCGTTTCCCAAGACACTTATCCTAAAACAAGCAGTAGTACTGTAATAATGCCGGGCGCAATGACACGAAAACCTTACCCCACAGACATTTCAGATGTCGAATGGGATTTAATAAAACCCATGATTCCAGGAGAAGGCAAACGTAAACGTGGGAAAAAGCGTGAAGTAGATATGCGGGAAGATTTTAAACGAAGGAAGAGCCGAAGTGCCGAAGTGCTGAAGTTGTTTGGAATTGGCATGGGGATTTAAACAGGCTTGTTGCACTCTGGGAGAAAGCCTCCGGCTCACATGGGGAACCCCCAATACCGCACTGACTCCCCAACCCAATTCTTCCACCTTTAAGTGGTGGGGAATTAAACCCATATGTCTAAGTTAAAAAAGGATTAATAGTAATAGTGCTGTGGGGGGGGGTAAATACTGAGGAGGATTGATTTTAACCGTTGATTTTTTCAAAAACACCCTATATATAGGCGCACCTATTCCCATTATATTTTTTACTATACCACAATTTTTATCTTAGGCAAATTAATAAACAGAATGGCTGAAGCTGATTTCAACAACTTCACTGACAAATTTAAAAAAGGACTAATAGTAATAATGGTGTAGAGGGGTAAATATTGAAGAGTATTGATTTTACCCGTCGATCTTTTCAAAAACAGACCATATATAGGCACAGGCATACCCATTATATTTTTTACTATATCATAATTTTTGCTCCTAGACAAATTTAAACATGTTTCATTATCAAGTTAATCCCCAACTACCAATTACCCATTACCAATCCCCCATTACCAATCCCCCATACCCATTTTTATATTTGAGAAACTACCACAAAGCTGATACCGTCTGAACAATGGTAAATCAACTTTTGGGATTTTGAGCTTGAATCGTTCTAACTACTGGCAACTTTTACCCTATATACGTCCTCAATCGCAAAATATTGCTAAGGGTTTTATTGGAATTATTGGATATGTAGCAGCCACTCTGCTTTTAATTAAGCTAGTTGAAGATTTAGCAACTCCCTTTGGAGGGGGAAATGTTTTAGAAATAGCAAAGCTGGCGGTTATATTAGCGGCAGTTTTCTTAATTAGGGGATTTTTTCAGTCAATTCAAGATATTTATATGGTAAAAGCTGCTTTGAGAGTGGCTTATAATCTCCGCAAGCAGGTTTACGCTCATTTACAAAAGTTGAATTTAAGTTACTTTGAAACCGCCAAAGCTGGGGATTTATCTTACCGACTCACCGAAGATGTGGATAGAGTTGGGGAAGTTGTGCATAAAATGTTTCACGATTTTATTCCTTCTTCCCTACAGTTGGTTGCAATTCCGATATACATGATTTACCTTAGTTGGCAACTAACCTTAGCTACATTAATTATTGCTCCTTTGATGGGAGTGTTGATTGCTTGGTTTGGCGATCGCCTACAAAAGTATTCTCGTCGCAGCCAAAATCAGGTATCGGATTTATCAGCAATTTTAACTGAGGTGTTTGGGGGAATCAGGATTATTCAAGCGTTTGCGGCGGAGTCTTACGAAGTTGCGAGGTTTGGGAAGGAAGCGGAAGGTACATTAAAGGCTAAGTATAATACGGAAAGATTAAAAGCGATTCAAATTCCGATTATTGGATTTTTACAGGCATTAAGTTTTATATTATTACTTTTCTTTGCTGCATGGCAGATTTCTTTAAATAATCTCAAAGTAGGAACGTTTTTTAGCTATCTTTCGGCAGCGGCTTTATTAATCGATCCTGTAAGTCATACTACTAATAACTATAATTTATTTAAGGAAGGGGAAGCTTCTGTAGACAGAGTTTTTGAATTATTAGCAATTAAACCAGCAGTAGTAGAAAAATCTGATGCTATTCCCCTACCGCGAGTTACTGGTAAGGTGGAATATCGTAATGTTAGCTTTGCCTATCAAGCGGATAAACCTGTAATTCAAGATGTTGATTTATTAGCAATGCCAGGGGAAGCAATCGCTCTGGTTGGTGCTTCGGGTGCTGGTAAAACTACTTTTGTCAATCTTTTACCCAGATTTTATGACGCTCAAAAGGGTGAAATATTAATTGATGGTATTGATATAAAAGATGTTACGTTAAATAGTTTAAGAAGACAAATTGGTATAGTACCCCAAGAAACGATTATGTTTTCCGGTACGATAGCTGGTAATATTGCTTTCGGACAAACTGACTTCGATCTGCAAACTGTAGAGGAAGCAGCGAAAATTGCTAACGCTCACGATTTTATCAGTCAGATGCAAGATGGTTATTATACCATAGTTGGGGAAAGAGGAGCGAAATTATCTGGAGGACAAAGACAAAGAATCGCGATTGCCCGTGCTGTATTATTAAATCCGAGAATTTTAATTTTAGATGAAGCGACATCGGCTTTAGATTCGGAATCAGAAGCTTTAGTACAGGAAGCCTTGGAAAGATTGATGGTAAATCGGACGGTGTTTATTATTGCTCATCGTTTGAGTACTGTTAGGAAATGTGACAGGATTTTGGTGATGGAACATGGGGAAGTTGTTGAATCGGGTACCCATGATGAATTGCTGGCTTTTGAGCGTCGGTATGCCAGGTTTTATGCGCGGCAGTTTAGTTAGTGGTGGATAATTAGTATATTTGTAGCAAATAGAAACATGATCCAGGTAATTGGTGGAGTGCGATCGCTCAAAATCTTCGAGCCATCGCTTTCTCCACAGCAACTAAATTATCTCGATTTTAATCAAAATAAAGAAGCTTCTTTGTCCCCACTCAATTTTTCTTTAGTAGCTCCTGCTCATGGATGGGTTTGAATCCGCGAGAGGAAACCTATGAAAATATGGGTAGCGTTCACGCGGAGCGTGGGACTCAGCGTGGCACGAAGTGACATGAACCTCTCCCAACACAGTCTGTGTGGGGAGTGAGTTGCCGGTTGGGGCAGGAATTTGGGCAGGAAATTCGAGGGTTCACTCG
>JBCBPQ010000154.1:0-17196 GCA_039820645.1 Cyanobacteria bacterium J06633_8
ACTTGCGGTACTCAACTACTTTTAAAACAACGCTATCGTGCCATCAAACCAATCGGGCAAGGTGGTTTTGGCAGAACTTTCTTAGCTGTACTTGAAGAAGAAACTGTTTGATGACGCAGGGTGGTTTCAAAAGTTTGCTTTCATCTACAGCTAAGAAAGTTCTGCCAAAACCACCTTGCCCGATTGGTTTGATGGCACGATAGCGTTGTTTTAAAAGTAGTTGAGTACCGCAAGTTAGGCAACTGTTAGCATTCTTTTGATTTTGGGGTTGTTGACAATGGGGGTTTAGGCAATAACTCATATTGGGAATCATTGAGGAGATATATACTAAGTATTCCCAGGATTTGCTTGTGGTTAACTCTAATGCCTGGTTTACCTCACTCCAGCCCTCTCCTTATGAAGGAGAGGGTGTAATATTAAAGCCTATTTTCAAATCGCCCAGTCCCTCCTTTTTAAGGAGGGCTAGGGAGGATCTCCCTTTAACTGAGCAGTATTAGGAGAGGGAGTACAAACTACTTTATTTCTTCGCATCGCCAAACTTTAATAGTTTTATCGTCGCTACCGCTAAATAAAGTTTTTCCGTCGGGGCTAAAAACAATGGAATTAACTTTAGCTGAGTATCCTTCTAAAGAAAATATTAATTGCTTTGTAGTCATATCCCATAACTTGATATCATTGCCATAACTGCTACTAGCTAAAATCTCTCCATTAGGACTAAAGGTAATATATCTAATAGACCTTTCATGACCTTTAAGAGTAGAAATTTCTTCTTTGTTACTTACTGACCAAAGCTTGATAGTATTATCGTTACCAGCAGTAGCAAAAATTTCTCCGTTGGGACTAAAAGCAATTGAGCGAATCTCATTATTATGCTTGAATGTGTTAAGTATTTCACCAGTAGTTAAATTCCAAAAATTCGCTGTTCTATCAGCACTACCGCTAGCAATTATTTTTCCATCTGGAGTAAAAGCAACGCTGCTAACCCATCTTTGATGACCTTTAAAAGTAATAATTTCTGCACCTGTATTTAAATTCCATAACTTTACTGTTTTATCACCACCACCACTAGCAAGAATTTGTCCGTCGGGACTAAAACTTAAAGAGTTAATTCCAGCAAATCTACCTGTATGTCCTTCTAGAATACCGATTTTTTCACCAGAATTTATGTCCCAAATGTAGATATTATTTTTAGAATCTCCACTGGCAATAGTTAATCCATCGGGAGCCAAAGCAATAGCATAAATAGAATATTTAGTATTAATAGTCAGAAGCTCTTTTCCTGTGAAAATATTCCAGAGTTTTATGGTATTATCGTGGCTGCTACTAGCAAGAATTTTTCCGTCAGGGCTAATAGCAATAGAATCTATTGAACTAGTATGATAATTCAATTCGGAAACACATTGATAATAAAAATATTGAGTATTATAACAGTAAGACTTATTAAAATCCCGGAATTTTAATATATTCTTATCGCAACCACCACTTAATAAAATTTGGTTTTGTCCTTCAGAACTAAAAATAAGAGAATTAACTTGAGAATAATGTCCGTAGAGAGTGCATATTTCCTCCTTTCTATTTATATCCCACAATATGATATGACCATATTTATCTCTACTAGCAATAATTTTTCCGTCAAGATTAAAAGTAATATTGATTGCAGATGAAGAATGATGTGTAAGATGACAAATTTTTCGATTGCTAGCTATATCCCAAAGCTTGATATTATATTTTTCACGATTAGCAATCGCGATAGTTTTTCCGTCGGGACTAAAAGCAATAGAGCTAATTCCACCGGGAGTATTAGTATTATCAAGAGTATGAACTATCCTACCGGTTTTTAAATCCCAAAGTACGGCTCTACCATCATTATAAATGCTAGCGAGAGTATCGCCTTCTGGAGCAAAAACAATATTTTTCACTGATTTATTATGACCTTTGAGAGTACGAATTTCCGAACCAGTATTTACATCCCATAACTTGATTGTTGTGTCATCACCACCACTAGCAAGAAATTGACCATCAGGACTAAAAGTGACATAATTAATTGCACCATACCAAGCCTGCAATAAATAGATTGCTTCGTTTAAGTTGATATCCCAAAGTATAATTGTATTATTACAATCGCCAATAGCAATAATTTTGTTATCGGGACTAATGGCAATAGAATTAATTAAATTTGTACTTGGAATATAAAACAAATAATTAGTATTAATATTGTAAATTCCTATAAGACATTTTTTCTTGTTTCCTTCATCTCTGTCTCCCCGTACATAGCCAGCACTAGCAAAAATTATGCCATCGTTACTAATAGCGGTGGCAGTTACATGTTCTAGTTCAAATTTATATCTATAGAATTCTTGCCAATTAGAATAGTCAGAGATTTTATCTAAGATTGAATTATTTAAAACTTGGTTTTTAACATCATTAAAAACTTGATTTGCTAATTGATAGCGGCGGCTGGTGGCAGTTGCGATTAATTTATCTAAGATATTGCTTAGTTTATCGCTAACTTGATTTTCAACTAAATACTGCTTCCACACCCAGTCATATTCGGAAATATCAAATAAATCAAAGGGAGAAGTTTCAGTTAATAAATGAATACAGGTAACTCCTAAACTATATAAATCGCTACTATAAGATGCTTTCCCCATAGACTGTTCTGGTGCAACAAATTCGGGAGTGCCGATGCTCGTTCCTGTCTGCAAAATAGCAGTTCCCGTAACAAGTTTAGCTGCCCCAAAATCTACTAAGTATAGCTTTCCATCTTTACCAAGAATAATATTTTGTGGCTTAATATCTCGATGAATAACGTTTTGAGTATGAATGTATTCTAAAACTGGTAATAAACTATTTAATAATTCCCAAATCTGCTGTTCCTTAAACTTTCCTTTTTCTTTTAATACTTGAGATAAATCATGCCCATCAATATATTCTAGGACTAAATATTGATGTTCTTCTTGAATTAAATAGTCTAATAATTTTGGTATTTGATTGTGTCTGCCTAATTTATCTAACCTTTCTGCTTCTTGCTCAAAAAATTCCGCAGCTTTTTGAATATTATTAGTACCATGTGCTTGAGGAAGAAACTGCTTGATAACGCAAAAAGATTCCTGAGATTTGCTTTCATCCACAGTCAGCAAGGTTCTACCAAAACTACCTTGCCCAATTGTTTTTATGGCACGATAGCGCTCTTTTAACAGTAGATTGGTACGGCAAGTCAAGCAAAATTTATCCTCCGGAGAATTTTGAGGTTTTTGGCAGTGCGGATTTAAACAATAACTCATTATTATAATAATTTTATAGAATGCTTTATATTAAGTGTTCCCAAAAATTAATTACTACTAACAAAGCAATACTGCTTGGTTAAGAGAAGATCCTCCCTAACCCTCCTTAAAAAGGAGGGAACTAAGCCCCCGTTTTTAACGGGCTTTGGGGGATAGAGGCGATTGTGCTTAATTCCTTAACCTAGTAGTATTGACTAACAGAGATATTGTTTTTTATGAATTATTATGGTTGATAAGATATATTTACATCAGTTGCCAAACCTTAATACAGTTATCATCGCCAGCGCTAAACAAAGTTTTCCCATCTGGGCTAAAACCAAGAGAATTAACTTTATCGGAATGTTCGCTTAAAGTACATATTTCTTGCTTTGTATTCATATTCCATAACTTAATATGCTGGGCATGACTGCTACTAGCAAGAATCTTTCCACTGGGGCTAAAGGTAACGCATCTAATCGACTTTTTATGCCCTGTTAAAGTGTAAATTTCTTGTCCGGTATTGACTTCCCAAAGCTTAATTGTAGAGTCTTCGCTGCCAGTTGCAATAATTTTTTTGTCGGGGCTAAAAGCTATCGATCTAATTGCAGCAGAGGGATGATTATGATTGAGGATATTGAGGATATTAAATTTACTATAATTGCCAAAGTCTTGAAGTATAACTGTTCCGTCAGCACTACCGCTAGCGATAATCTTTCCATCGGGACTAAAAGCAACAGTGCTAACCCATTTTTTATGATTATTAAAAGTATGAATTTCCGTGTTTGTAGTTAAATCCCATAATTTAACTGTTTTATCACCTCCAGCACTAGCAAGAATTTTGCCGTCAGGACTAAAAGTAACAAAATTCACTCCAGCAAACCAACCTTTATGACCATTTAATATGCGGGTTTCACCGGAATGTATATCCCAAATTTGAATATTATTGTCAGCATATCCAATGGCAACATTGTGTCTGTCAGGGCTAAAAGCAACAGCATAAATCAAACTTTCACAATTTAGAGTTGTAATTTGTTTACCCGTGCTAATTTCCCAAAGTTTTACTGTTTTGTCATGACTTCCACTAGCTAGAATTATTCCATCCAAGCTAATCGCAATCGAATCAACGACATGAGTGTGGCTGTACCAAGTATTAATACATTGCCAACTAGGAATTTTAAATATTTTGTCCCAATTGGAGTTATTTAAATATGGCTTATTTTCAAAGACAAACCCTTTTTTATTTTTAATATTCTCTAATACTTCACTTGCCGATTTATAGCGGCGACGTGTAGCATAAGGAATAAGTTTATCTAAAATATAACTTAGTTTATCGCTAACTGGATTCTTAACTAAATACTGCTGCCATATCCAATTATTTTCAGATATATCAAATAATTCAAAGGGAGAAATTCCAGTTAATAAAAAAATACAGGTTGTTCCCAAACTATATAAATCGCTGCTATAAATAGCTTTACCTCTAGATTGTTCTGGCGCAACAAATTCAGGAGTTCCAATGCTAGTACCCGTTTGCAACATAGCAGTTCCCGTGACAACTTTCGCAGCACCAAAGTCTACTAAAAATAGCTTTCCTTCACGACTGCGGATAATATTTTCTGGTTTAACATCTCGGTGAATTACTTCATTTTGGTGAATAAATTCTAGTACGGGTAACAAACTATTTAGTAAATCATAAATTTTAGTTTCATTAAAATTACCTTCTTCGGCTAGTATCTCTAGTAAGTTATGCCCGTCAATATATTCTTGTACTAAATATTGATATTCTTCCTGAGTGAAATAATCTAATAAATTGGGTATTTGATTGTGTCTGCCTAAATTATCCAATCTTAAAGCTTCTTGCTCAAATAATTCAGCAGCCTTTTGAGTATTATTAGTACCTTGCGCTTGAGGAAGTAACTGCTTAACAACGCAGGGTGGTTTTGACGGTTTGTCTTCATCTACAGCTAAGAAAGTTCTGCCAAAGCCACCTTGCCCAATTGGTTTGATAGCACGATAGCGCTCCTTAAGTAGCAGTGCTGTACCGCAACTGAAGCAAAATTTATCATCTTTTGGATTTTGGGGTTTTTGGCAATGGGGGTTAAGACAATAACTCATACTGACAAAAAAGATATAATATATACTCAGTATTCCCCCAATTGCGCTGCTGTTAACAAGAGATAGGAGAGAAGAAGAATAATTTACTCGCTACCTCAAATCTTGCACCTTTCTCAATCAGCCCAGAAAAACCCGGTTTCTAGTGGTGAAAGCATAATTATTTCCGTGAAATCACAAAGAAACCGGGTTTGTGACAATAGTGCAAGATGTTAGCTACTGTGCAAAAGAAACTTCTAAAAAATTCCAATGCCCAACTCTAGTTAATTGTGTATAAAGTAGGTGTGAACAATCATCATCTTGAGGCACAATTTGTATGACATCTTACCCATCCGGTTCGGAAAACGACGAAACAATGGACGATTTAATTCCAGAAACAGAAAGCATCAACCATGTTGAGGTGATTGAACAAGTTATCGGTACCCTGGATGAAAACAATACCGCAATGGTTAGTCAACCGCACGAAGGTGCTTATTTATGGAAGTTTAAGTACGGTAGTGTAGAAGTGTTTGTGCAATTGACGGGAACCAGCGATGACGATATGATAACAGTCTGGTCTTCAGTGCTGAAGTTGCCTGCAAAAGACGAACCTACAATGATGCGATCGCTGTTACAAATGAACTGCTCTGCTACCTTAGAAGCGCGCTTCGGTATCATTGAAGACCAAGTAGTAGTAATTTCAAAGCGTACATTAGAAGATTTATCCGCTGCGGAAGTTTCTCGTTTAATTACTATTGTGGCGACTATTGCCGATGATAATGATGAAGATTTGCAATCCAAATATGGTAAGTAACAGTTAACAGTTAACAGTGAACAGTTAACAGTGAACAGTTATCAGTAACCAGTTATCAGTAACCAGTTATCAAAGTTTGGGTAGCTGGTTGCTTTGTGAATATTGCAGTTTTCACCCCTTCCCCTCTCCAAAGTAGCCCAGAGGGGTGCCCGCAGGGCGGGGTGAGGTTTATCGAAGTGTATTAAAATCAACCGAAACCGCTATAATGCTCTGGCTGGTTATTCTATCAACTAACCACTATCCACCAACCACCAACCACTAACCACCAACCACTAACCACCAACCACTAACCACCAACAACTAACCACTAACCACTATCAACTAACCACTATCAACTATCAACTAACCACTAACACCTAACATCTAAATTTTGATTTATCAAACTTGGCGATTGATTCCGTTTTTAGAAGCGAATGGTAAATTACAGATGGCGATTGATGAATGGTTGCTGAAACAGCATCAGTCGGGACATCCGCCTGCTTTACGTTTTTATACTTGGTTACCTTCAGCAATTTCTCTTGGTTATCATCAACGCAAGTATCCAGATGAATGGAAAAATTTGATTTGGAAAGGTAAGGGAATAGAATTGGTGCGTCGTCCAACGGGTGGGCGTGCGGTGTTGCATCATGGTGATTTAACTTACGCTGTGGTGGGTTCTGGGTTTTCTAAAAGTCGTATGGAAGCGTATAAAAAAATATGCGAGTTTTTGATTCAAGGATGGCGCAATTTAGGTGTTGAATTGCATTACGGTACTGCTGGGAGGGGCTATATTAATAATCCTAATTGTTTCGGTACTGCAACTGGTGCGGATTTAGTCACGGCTGATGGTTGTAAGTTGATTGGTAGCGCTCAGTTGAGACGTGGTGATGTGATTTTGCAACATGGTTCGATGCGGTTGAATCCCGATAGAGAATTGTTTAAAAAGGTTTTTGGTGAAGAGTTATTAGAAGAGTTGGTGATTGGGGAAGATTTGAAAATTGAAAGCATAATTGCAGTTTTAGTTGATGCTGCTAAGGATTGTTTTGGGGTGGATTTTGAGGAAAAGGGTTTGAGTGATGATGAATGGGAAGAGATTTTGAACAATTAATTATAAAATCATTTAATTCCTAACCAATCATTAATTTCTTGAATCAACCATGTTATTTCAGCATCGGCTAATTTAGGAGCAAAACCACCAAAATCAAATTTGATAGCACCAGCTTCCATAGAAACCATTTTTAAGCTTTTATCGTTGATTTTGTAAGAAGTTTGACCAATCGTAATATTCTGAATAGCTGAAGTCTTTCCCGCTTTTTTTCGATAAGTTTTACCTAACAACTTCCATTCCATGACAAAATCAGCCCGATTAAAATGAATATCCAAATGTCCGAAAGCAGGAATAAAAAACATTAAAAAAGGGAATAAACCAACTATCCAAAAAATAATTACCGCTGGGTTGAATAAAATTGTGAAGCCAGTAGGAACAAACCAAATCATACAAAAGAATATTAAAAATATGCTTTCAAATGTAATTCCTCCTCTGGGTACTTGAATTTCTAAATGATTGTAAGATTTATCTAATTTAATTCGGCTACCGTATGGTTTAGAAATTTCAGAAGGTGAATTAACAGCAAGACGACTATTTAAAGTTTGTAATGCTTGAGAAGCGCTTGTAAATCTATTCTCAATATCTGGCTCAGTTAACTTTTCAATCCAGCGAACAAAATGGTTGCTAAGATTTACTTTATCTTGAAACTGAATTCGCATTTGTTTTTGCGGTAAATCCCCTGGTATTATCCCCGTCGCCAAATGAATTAAGGTTGCTCCTAAAGCATACAAATCGGAAGCAGGAACTGTTTTACCACCGAATTGTTCTATTGGTGCATAACCGTAAGTTCCCACAACTGTAAAAGTTGCTCCTTTGGCAGCTACACTATCCTGTACTGCTCCAAAGTCGATTAAGTAAACTTGTTTTTCTACACCTAAGATTAAGTTACTAGGTTTAATATCGCGGTGAATAACTTGGGGATTTAATGTATGTAGATAACAAAGAATATCTAATACTTCGGCAGCGATTTGTCGTAATTCATCTTCGGTAAATCTCTGTTTACTTTCAATTAATTGTTTCAATGATTTACCGGGAATATATTCTTCAACTAAAGCAAACCAATGATTCTTATCTTCAAGAGAAAAATAATCGCGGTATTTAGGAATTTTGGGATGAGATAATTGTTTGAGAATATCCGCTTCTCGTTCAAATAATTTCAAATCTTGCCATTGAAAATTTTCGCCAAATAATAAAAATTTGATAATTACCCTTTCCGCTGGCTGTATTGATATATCTTCAGCTAACCAGGTTTGACGACCTGCATTTTGTGCTAATTTTGCTTTTAGTTGGTAGCGTTGTTGTAATATATTCTCTTTTTCTAGCATTAGGAATTATTTTAATTATTTTTACAGCACTTACGCAATCGCAACCAAAAAGTAGGCATTCCCAACTTTAAGATCCCCCCAACCCCCCGCTAATTTGGGGAGCTTTGCGTAAATCCTATTTTATATATTGTATACAAGTAACTTAAAATAATTCATTAGTCTTGAGTAATTGCCGTAATTTTTGAAATAAATTAACTTTCCAATTATTTATTAAAAAAGTAAAAATATATTCTCCCGAAGAATATTCTTATATTAGTTGTCAGTAGTAGAAGCTGTTAACTGTTAACTGTTAACTGTTCACTGTTAACTGTTAATTTGTCAATTTCAATGATGAATTGTAATTGCTGATTGAGTCTAGTTTGTTGCATTTTAAGTAATAAATACTGTATATATCAGTTACAAAATATTACTATGGTGCGTTGCCCTCTGCGACAACACGCCCCAATACTACTTGGTTAAGGAATTAAACCCTATTGTCAGATACCCCAAACCCCTTTAAAAAGGAGCTTAATTCCCTCCAACACATCGGAGGGTTAGGGAGGATCTTCCCAAAACCTACGCAGTATTGCAACACGCCCTATTTACACATACAATCTAAAATCCAAAATCCAAAATCTAAAAATCATTATGGCTGATATGTTAGTTAAGCTCTATACCTTGCCTTCACAAGAAGCGGAAATTACCGCACAAGAAAAGCAGGGTATAACTATTAGACGTGCGATCGCGCCGGAAAAAAGCACAATTTTGGCTTGGGTTGAGGAGCAATTTAATACACGCTGGATGAGTGAATGTGACGTGTCTTTCAAAAATTCACCTCCTAGCTGTTGGATTGCTGTGGAAAACCAGCAAATTATCGGTTTTGCTTGTTATGAATGCACTTGTAAAAACTTTTTTGGTCCCATCGGTATCGGTGAAGCAGCAAGAGGGCGCAAGGTTGGTAAAGCTTTGTTAATAGCTTGCTTGCACGATATGCGGGTACAAGGATATGGTTATGCAGTTATCGGTGGCGCTAGCGACGGTGTAGCAGATTTTTATCGCAAAACTGTGGGCGCAATAGTTATCGAAGATTCGTCACCGGGAATATATAAAGGGATGTTAAGAGGATAATTGGTAATTAGTTAGTTTTTATTGTTGATTATTCCCTGCTTCCTGTTCCCTATTTCCTATTAGTTAGAAGTCATATAAATGAAATCAATTTTAACTAAAATTAAGAATTGGATTGCTACAGTTTGGGAATTTTTAGAGTCTGAAAATTTTATTCGTCCGTTGATAATTATTGTTTTAATTGTTGTTATTAGTTCGTTAAGTTTATCTTTAGTTGAGGCAAATTTATCTTTATTTGATAGTTTCTGGTGGGCTGTTGTTACTTTAACTACAGTTGGTTATGGTGATGTTACTCCTAAAACATTTCTCGGACGTTTTATTGCTTTCCTTGATATGCTTGTGGGGATTGGGGTTCTGACTCTACTTACTGCTACAGTTGCCAGTATTTTAGTAGAAAGAAAAATTAGTAAGGATTTAGGAATGCATTCATATAGCTTTGAAGAGCATATTATTTTATGTGAATGGAATTATCGGGCTGAAATAGTTCACAAAGAGTTGCGTTTAGAACAGAAAACAGAAACAACTCCTATAGTATTAATTGCCGATATTGATAGAAAACCTATAAATATAAAAGATAAAAATTTATTTTTTGTTAGAGGAGAAGTTTGTGACGATACTTTACAACAAGCAAATTTATTGAAAGCTAAAACTGTAATAATTTTAGGTGATGAAAATTTAGATTATAAGCAGCGCGACGCAAAGGTTATATTATCAACTTTGACAGTAGAAAGCATTAATAAGGAAGCTTATACAATTGTCGAACTGATTAATGAAAAAAATATTGAAACTTGTAAGCGAGCTAATGCCGATGAAATAATCGTTAGCAGTAAATTATCTAGTAATTTAATTTCAAGTGCTGCCATAAATCACGGCATCAGCAAAGTAATCTCCGATATTGTAACTTATGAATATGGTTCGCAAATATTTAAAATACCTGTTCCCAAATATGAGGTAGGGACTCTTTTTATAGATATTTTTATGACAATGAAGCAAGAGTTTCAAAGCACAATTATTGCAATCCAGCAAGGTGAAAATGGAAAAACAATTTCTAATCCATCACCTGACTATAAGCTTGCGAGTGAAGATTATTTAATTTTTATTGGTAGTCATGGTAAATCTTATTCTTCTGATTTTGAGACGAAGTAGAAAGAAAGGATGTTAATTAAATAAATATTCAAACAGGCATTCTTTAAGGATGCGGCTATATAAGAGGATGGGCGTTTAGCCCAACTCTGGGATTATCCCCCCTTCCCCCTTGAAAAAGGGGGTTTAAAGTCCCCCTTAACAAAGGGGGATTTAGGGGGATCTCAAGATTTGCAAGTCTTATTGATAACTTCCCAAACATCCTTATCAGGATATTTTTAGTAGAAGCTCTATTTAAGTATGTTTAAAAATTAGCTATTGCTTAAACCTTGTTTAAGATAGATAAAAATTATATTAAAGAAAATTTATTCCATAAATCAGTTAATTTACAATCTGTCAATTATAAATTTTCACAATATTTTATCCTAAAAATATATCGTGAAGTCTTTGATATTTTCAGAAATACAAATGTAAAATTTTGGCTTTACAAGCATTAGTGAATAGTGCGATAAAGATTATGTACAAGAAAGGCATATTTTTCCGTATATTTCAATAGGTGATATTAGCTTGCATCGATAGTGTAAGTAATTGAAACAGTAATGTTCTGTAATAAATCATCTATTAGGATTTCATCTCAAAATATTTGTTAGTTACTAAATGTGACCATTATAACTGAATACATGCAAAAAACTATCTCAAGAATCAAACATTTTCTTCAAAACAATAAGCATTCTCTTCAAAATTATTGGAAATATAATAAGTCAGTAACTAAGGATTTTATCAAAACTTTTTGGCAATTTTTCCAGCGTGAGAAACATTATATTATATTTTTTATAATATTAATTTCTTCAATTTGTTTAATGTTACTAGTTGTTGAAAAACAAGACAACTTAAAAATCGAAAAACCAGATGAGTTTAAAAGTATCTGGGACGTTTTATGGTGGCTCATAGTTACCATAACTACCGTTGGTTATGGTGATTTATATCCCCAGACTTATGCTGGTAGAGTTCTTGCAGTCATTATAATTTTATGTGGAAGTTTAATCAATATTATAGTTTCCAATAACTTATCGCTAAGAAAATTCAAAAAAGAATTTGGATTTGTTTCTTATAATTTTCAGGAACACATAATTATATGTGAATGGAATAATCGTTCCAGACAAATTATTGATGATTTACGGGAGAATACTAAAACCAAACATAAAAATATAGTTTTAATTGCCGATATTGACAAAAAACCAACGGATGATAATCTTTTGCATTTTGTTAAAGGTTCTGTCAATAAGGAAACTTTGAAAAAAGCAAATATACAAGCAGCCAAAATTGTTGTTGTTTTAGGAGATGATAGGCTAAATTCTACAAATCGCGATGCAAAAGTAGTATTATCGACTTTAACTATTGAAAAAAGAAACAGCGAAGTTCATTTAATTGTAGAAGTTGCTAACGATGAATATTATGAAGTCTGTAAAAAAGCTTCTGCCAATGAAATTATACCATCAAGTAGTTTAAGTAGTAATTTAATTGCACATTCAATCAAGAATTATACTATCGGCAGGGTAATTTCGGAAATTTTTATCGAGACTAGATATAATAATATTCAAAAAATTCCTTTACCCAAAGAATTTAAAGATCATACTTTCATCGATACATTTGAAAAAATGAAGCTTGAATATGAACTTATCATCATAGCTATACAAACTGACGAAGATAGATCCATTAATTCTAACCCTCCATCCTATTGTAAGCTCAAAGAAAACGACTATTTATTTGTTATTAATTCCTAAATATCATTTATTTCTACTCGTGAACTATGACTTTGAAGTATCAATCAATTCCTTTAAATATTAAAAAGCATATCATTATATGCGAATGGAACTATCGTGCCAAACTAATATATCAAGAGTTGCGGAATAATTTTAAAAGGAAACAAGTCCCTATAGTTGTAATTGCCGATATTGAAGATAAGCCAATTAAAAATGATGCTAATTTATTCCTCATTAAGGGAGCAGTAGAAAAAGAAACTTTGCATGCAGCAAAGATAAAAAAAGCAGAAACCGTTGTTATATTAGGAGACGAAAATTTAGATGACACTAGCCGCGATGCAAAAGTTGTATTATCTACATTAACTGTAGAAAACACTTGTCGTGCAGTTTATACCATAGTTGAACTTGCAGATGAAAGATATTTTGAACTATGTGAAAAAGCTCATGCAGATAGAATTATTGTAGCAGGCAATAATTTCAGAAGCCATCTGGTTTCTCGTGCAATTAGGAATAATGGCATCAGCGATTTAGTCTCTTATATATTAACCGAACAATCTAAAAACCAGTTTTATCAAATACCTGTGCCAAGCTATTACGAAGGTTGTCATTTTATAAAAGCATTTAAAGATACGAGAAAATATCGTCAAGGTACTATTATTGCGATTTTTGAAGCAAGTAGTGGACAACTTGTTACTAATCCTAAATCTGACTATGAACTCCAAAAGGGAGATTATTTGATAGTCATTACTCAAAATAAATCTTATTTTTCTCGTCTAGCCATATGATGAGGAGATATCGTTTCCGTTTGTATAAGTTTTCTAGCTTGAATATGTAGCAGAGAAGATGGTGATATCATGTCCGCTTAAACAGTTATCATATCTGTGGGGGTTAAGTAATGAGTAATGAGTAATGAGTAACGAGTAAAAGATTATGTTGCTAATAACCGCTATCTTTTCAATAGGGTTATATCGTAAGTAATTAACCTGACTTGGTATGAGAGGAAGAAAAGGAGACAAGGAGAATTTTAACCTTTAACCTTTAACCTTTAACCTTAGTTACTCTAACTCCCATTGACTTGGTACAACAATCAAAGAAAAATAAGGCACACTTTCGACTTCAACTTCATTGATAGATAATATCCGTTGATTTTCCCGAGTTGCATTTTCAACATATTTCGCTCTTTCAACTAACCCCAACTCTTGCAAAACCTGCTTAACCTTAGTAAAATTTCTACCTAATTTAATAATTACCGCAGCATCCGCAACTTTCAATTTGTTCTTTAAAACTTCCCCTGAAAGTATCCCCGAAAGCACCATAAAAACATCATTACGGTAAGTCAAAGGTATTCCTATCATCGCAGCACTTGCCATTACTGAAGAAATTCCGGGAATTATTTCGCTGTCAAATTTAGGTGATAACCTCTCATAAATATACATAAAGCTACCGTAAAAAAACGGGTCACCTTCGCAGAGTACGGCAACATCTCGTCCATTATTTAAATGTTGTGCTAACTGCTCGGCAGCTTTATCGTAAAAAGGTTGAGCGGATTTTTCTAACTTAAAAGGTAATACAATTGGCACCTCTATTTGATTGCCTTTGAGAAATTCAGCAACAATCGAACGAGCAAAACTATTACCTTCTTCCGAAGCAGGATAAGCAATTACAGGTACAGACTGTAAAATTCGCAACGCCTTTAAAGTAATTAATTCGGGATTTCCCGTACCCACCCCAACACCATAAAGACAACCCGAACTCACTGTTCCTCCTGCATGAGAGAATTTACAGCAGCCGATGCGATCGCGCTTCCCCCTCTCCTACCATGCAGGGTTACAAATGGTACTCCCCGGCTATCAGCAGCCAAAGCCTGTTTTGATTCAGCAGCACCTACAAAACCCACTGGAAAACCAAAAATAACCGCAGGTTTAGGAAATCCAGCATCCAGCAATTCCAAAAGATGAAATAAGGCTGTAGGAGCATTACCAATTGCCACAATCGCCCCTTCTATATCTGCTTCCCATAATTCCACCGCAGCCGCAGAACGAGTATTTTCTAGTTTCCAAGCTAATTCCGGCACCTCGGAATAATTCAGCGTACAAATTACGCGATTTTTCCGAGGTAAACGCCGCTGGATAATGCCTTTTGCTACCATCTCGGCATCACACAAAATTGGTTCACCTGCTGCTAAAGCTCTTTTTGCAACAGTTACCGCTTGAGGTGATGCCGCTAAATCGTCAATAATATCCGTCATGCCGCAACTATGAATTATACGTATCGCTAAAGGTATCAAATCAGCAGGTAAGTTTTCTAAATTCGCTTCCTCACGAATGATAGAAAAGGAACGATTATAAATTTCTTTAGGGTTGCGGATGTAATTAAATTGGGAATTGGGCATTGGGCATTGGGCATTGGGCATTAGCAATGGAAATTTACCCAATTTTCACGCTTAGAATACCACGAACTCAACTGTATCTAAAAGGTGTCGATAGTTGTTTATTACCAATTATCAATTACCAACTCGGAATATAATGTAATCGACATTAACGAATGCGTATTGATGCACAAATGGTTATCTGTGGTGGGTATTGGTGAGGATGGTTTACCTGGATTGAGTCAGGTTGCCTACTCTCTGGTGGAAAAAGCAGAGGTTTTGGTAGGAGGCTCGCGTCATTTATCGATGCTTCCAGAAAGTGATACTCGGGAAAAGTTAATTTGGAGTTCTCCTATTGCCACTTCTGTAGAAGATATTATTGAGCATCGCGGGCAATCTGTGTGCATTTTAGCAAGCGGCGATCCCATGTGTTTTGGTATTGGCGTTACTCTTACCCGTCGGATATCCATTTCTGAAATAACGATTATTCCCGCACCTTCATCTTTCAGTCTTGCTTGCTCGCGTTTGGGATGGGCTTTACAGGAGGTAGAAACCTTAACTTTGGCAGCTCGCCCGATATCACTTTTGCATCCGGTAATTTATCACGGTGCGCGGTTGCTTATTCTTAGCGAAGGCAGAAATACACCAGCAATTGTAGCTCAAACCCTTGTAGATAGAGGCTATAGCAATAGCAAAATGACCGTATTAGAATGCATGGGAGGAGAGCGCGAGCAGATAATTGAAGGTATTGCATCTGAATGGGAAACCACTAAAATTGCCAGCTTAAATACAATTGCTGTTGAATGTATCGCCGATGCAGATATCTTGCAGCTTCCTAGAATAGCTGGTTTACCCGACATAGCTTATCATCACGACGGACAACTCACCAAACGTGAAGTTCGAGCAATGACATTAGCCGCACTTGCACCCATCCCCGGACAAATGTTGTGGGATATCGGCGCTGGTTGCGGCTCCATCAGCATCGAATGGATGCGAACTCATCCTAGATGTTGGGCGATAGCTATTGAAAAAAATTACTCGCGACTAAATTATATTGCCGACAATGCAGCAAGTTTAGGCACGCCAAATCTGCGTATAATTCACGGTGAATCATCTACAGTTTTACAAGGATTGGAGCCACCCGACGCAATTTTTATTGGCGGAGGCATAACTGAAGAAGGAATCTTTGATACTTGTTGGCAAGCACTACGCAGGGGGGGACGTTTGGTTGCAAATGCGGTAACAGTAGAAAGTGAATCCAAATTAATAGAATGGCACAATCAAGTTGGCGGAAGTTTAACTCGAATAGCCATACAAAGAGCGCAACCCGTAGGTAAATTTCTCGGATGGAAACCGATGCTACCCGTTACCCAATGGGTAGTGGTGAAGCAGTGAACAGTTAACAGTTAACAGTTAACAGTGAACAGTTAACAGTGAACAGTGAACAATGAACAGTGATGTCATGTTTGGATAAACAGTTGTCATTAAGCGAACATCATATAAGCGGTTAGGAATAATTACCAATTAACTATTACCAATTTGTTTAAATCTCGTCTGGATCGATATTCAACTCTCGCAATTTAGCAGCTAATCTTTCTGCTTTTTGCTGAACAATTTCTTTCTGTTGACGTTCGTATTCTTTCTGTTCTCGCTCTAATTCAGCTTGTTCTTCTGGTGTAGGGATTAACTCACCCTCTGCCGTAAAAAACCTTAATAATCCTTCATTAATACCTAAATATAACTCTAACTGCTGACTCCATAAATATCCTTGATTTGATGGTTCAATTGGTTGATATTCCCCAACTACTAAATTAAACCCTGCGAACTCTAAAGTATAGGGGTCAAACCAAAAATAATTAGGTGTGCGAAAGGTATTTTGATAAAGTTTTTTCTTTAAATCTCTATCAACACTAGCTGTTGAATCGGAGAGAATTTCTAAAATGAAATGCGGATAAAATTTTATCAAAATGTTTTATTTGAATCTAAAATCTAAAATTCCTTAATCAGCAGCAAAGCACTTTCAACTGTTTCTATAGATTCCCCCTGGGGAAGCATCGGGCGTTTTACCATCACAACCTTTATTCCTAATTCTCGTGCAGCAATAATTTTGGCGTAGGTAGCGTCACCGCCACTATTTTTACTCACAACAGTATCAATCTGATATTCTTCTAGTAACTGTTTTTCTGAATCCTTGTTAAAAGGACCTTTTTTGAATAAAAGTAAACCTTTTGGTAATAAAATATCTGAAGCCGGTTTTTCAATCATTCGCATGAGAAACCAGATATTCTCAAGTTGTGAAAA
>JBCBPQ010000155.1:0-17136 GCA_039820645.1 Cyanobacteria bacterium J06633_8
CCATATTGACAACCGATAAGCTGCTACGCATTTAAATTATATATTCTGGGTAGCATTGGTTAATGGCTATAACTTTTGTGTCTTCTTCCTTCTTCCCTCTTCCTTCTTCCTTGCTGTTGTGCATTTTTAATGCACGACAGCTTATCATAAGCATCTTTTACCACTTTTTCTAAATCCGTAGCCCAATAGGTAACTGCACTGAAGAATTCCTCATAAAATTGAGCTTCTTCAGTTTGCTTGTTATAGATTGCTTTGGGAATTAGTTCTAACTTGACAAATTCACTCGATGCAAATTCACGATTTGAATCTTCTAAAATTTCCAAAGCTTTCTCGGCAATTTCACCCTCTCCGTTAGCTGCACTTAATAAGACCCCTGAATCAATAAATGTTAAAATCATTCATCTCTACCTTGCAAGCCACCTCTACGACTAGCTAGTTCTTTTGCTATTCCTTCTTCATCTAGTAAAGGTTTACCAGAAGCAACAATCTTTTCACGTATTTCACGTAAACGTTCTCCCAAGGAACCTTTTTTAACAGAGTTTTTAACGTAAAGAAATTCGATAAAATCTAAAACTTCCTCTTGTTTTTCTTTAGGTAAAGAACGCCATTTAGCTAATAACTCTTGTTCTGGACTCATTTTAGATACCGTTTTAATATTAATTAAGTTATTTATTGGGGATTTAATTTCATTTTAAAACTTCAGCACAATATATATTCTGTAATACATTAAATAATACAATGTCAAATTTTCTTAATGGTTCACTTCATTCCCCCATCCGTCACCATATCAATAGTTAACCTATAGGTCTATTTTCAGGTGTTTGCTTTCTAGTTTGATAGTTCGCTAATCTCAAATAAGATTCAAACTTCAAATTTTCTCATTTCCTCCATAGCAAAATCAAAAAAGTTCTCTGAGGAAACAGCGTTCGGCTGCAATAAATCAATTCTGGGGTGTCTGCAAAACGCCCTCCGGGCGTGTTAGGCATTAGTGTATGGATTTAATAATTTAAGCCAGTGCGTTTGCTGTAGCGCCATATGAGTGAGTGAGTATAAATACTCGTGGTTGTATGCGTGGGGGGGTGACTATACCCCTATTCCCACCCCCACGCTGAAATGCCTGTGGTTGAGGGATTTTTTTTCCACGACTTCCAAAAAACGCTAAAAAACGGGGGGGAGCCGTGGGGTTATTGAGAATAAAAATGGTTATTGAGAATATCTGTAATCTATGCTGTGTATACGTTAGAGTGCATTTTTGTCAAGAATCGAAAAAAACTGTGACTTTTACTCTAAACTTCACCCCCAACTTAAAATCGACTCCCAGAACCCCTAATAATTTGGGTGTGACCCATCAATTTTTCTTGATTTATAACCCAAAATTTTTGGCATGATGTGTTAAATAAAAGTTCCCTCCTATGGTGCGTACATACCATTAGGAATTTAATTGGTCTTATTTACCTCCCAATATTTGATAATTTCTATGTTAGGATACTTTTTTCGTATTTCATTGAGATATTTTTCAGGATTATTACTTTGAAATTCTATAATTAATTTGCCTTTTAAAGCTAATCGGATTTTGTTACTGTAATTTTTATTGTTGATCATTCAATATTTCAAGTATTTGGATTAATTTATTTACAATTTTAGATTTTTAGGTTGATTTATCTTTAAAACCGTCCTTACGACTGGTGTAAACCCGCATGGTTTCAAGTTCTTTAATACGTGCAATTGCTTTTGCATCTTTCTTAACTCTGGCATTATCGTAAGATTTGAGTACTTTCTTGCGATGCTTAGAATTAACGAATCTACAACCCAAAGGAGTTAAAGTAAAAAAGTCTTTAATGGTTTCTACTTCATCATGGGGTAATAGTTCTTTTCTTAACTCTTCCCTTGCTCTCCACTCTCCCAAACCAAGCATCCGCTTAGATTTTTGAGTAAATTGTTTACCACTTTTTTGCTGAATATTGGTAAACATATCTTGTACCATTTCATCGCTGTTATCGTCTTTTTTAACTCCCCTTATTCTAATAGTCTTTTTATCAGTGAACTCGTTTATCAGAATATAATCTGACTTATTTCTAAGAGTACATTCTGTGTAAACTTTTTTAACTTCAAAACTAAATTGGTCGAGTGCCAAAATATCTAATTCACCGAAAATATTTTTTAAGTGTTTCCAACCCAGATTTTCAACATGATTATTTTTGTTTAAGAGTATATCTTTCATTGATACATTAAACGGTATTTCATAACTATATAAAGGAATGATATCAACCAAAGTATTTTTATTACTTTCATCATTAAAATATTCAAATGCCACATTAGCAAAAATATCTAATGACTTACGACGATAAGAAAGTACTTTATTTGCATCAAATACACCCCCATCGGTAATACTCATTAAACTGTGGAATCCTTTAGCCATAGACCAAGCTAAAGTACGCGCTCTACCAGTAATATTATTACCCACAATATAGTTGCTTAATCCTGTACCATTACCCCCAAAAAATGCGCTAGCGATACACCCATAAACAGTATTGCCTATAAGCTTAATAAATTCTTGAATTGATGAATGATATTTACAATCATTCTCTGAGTAATTGTAAGAAAAATTATTCTTATCAATTCTATTTGTTAATTCTTCGGTTTCCTCCCAATAGTTTTTTATTTCGTAGGGTAAATCATTAATATTTTTGTAATCGTGTAAAACATCTATGACAGTTTCCATAGATTCGTAATGTTTCATTACTTTTTTGTGTGCTTGTCTTCTATTAATTAAGATAGACATCACATCTTTAAGACTTACTCGCTTCCAACCTGTATCGTATTCAAAACCCCCTTTTCTGTACTCATCAATTGATTTAATAGTCAATAAACTCTCGTCTAAAGTATCAATTTCTTCATCTTTGGGGTAAAAAGCAAAAGATTCTATAACAGCATTTTCTCGTATCCAACCTAACTCTTGATTACTTCCATATTTGTGAATAACCTGCATTTGGTCGTGGGTATAAGCAGCTTGATTTACATCATTAAGCATCAAATACATAGAAGCATCATAATTTCTATCATCAGCACCATTTTCACCATATTGCTGTTGATAAAAATCCCATGCAGTAAAATGTTTTTCTTCTTTACTGATAAGTAAATCTTGCTTAAATGGTGCATCTTTCCAAGATATACGCGCTACCCATAAACCGGGAACTAAGTTTTTACTATATTTCTTTTCCCATTTACCGTAATTCATAGGTGTATGAATTATCTTAGGATTGCCAATAGGAAATAATTGATTTAATAACCCACTGGCATAACACGATGCTATATCAATATCTACTAATACGCCTTTTATGTGGTCGATTAAAACTCTTTCTTTTACACATCTCCCCCCATCAGTCATCCCAAGGTAAAGTAACTTTTTATTACCTACCAAATGACTCATTTCTCTAATAGCTTCAGGATTAGCGAGTCGGTTGTAATTGTATAAAGCTTTTTTAGCAGGTTTACCAGTATCTTTTGTTGTTAATTCACCTTTAGCATCAAAATATAAATCCTCAATGGGTAAACCAACTTGATTAGCTATCCAATCACTAATCATATTAGCAGTAATTTTACCCGTACTCATTCCCCAGTCCTCACGGGATTTTACACCAATTAAATTAGCAATTTTATTATAGAAGTCAATGGTTTTCACTTTGAGCGTATGTAGATTAACATCGCTTCTAATATATCTGAGAAATCGGGAAGGATTTTCTAATAAGCGTAAATCCATCCTTGCTTTTTCCCATTTCTCGTATTCGTTTTTATCATCCGTACTCATTCCGACATTGGCTAAGTAAGTTGATAATCCCTTACTACCTTGCATAGCCGATACATCAAGAATATTTAACGATACGGATTTCCACTTTAAATTACCTTTTTTATCAGGTAAATACATTTCATAAGGTAAGGGAATAGGACGATTAAATTTACTAGTAATACGTCTTATTCTCTCAAGTCGAGGTAATAGAAAGAATTGATAATCAGCGTCAGACTTAAAGTTGTATTGTAAGTCTTTAAAACTAAAGAAAATGTGTAAATCAATTATTTGAGTGTAACGTCTTTTATTAGGATTTGGAGATTCACGCCAATTAACCCCATAAGTATCTTTGTAATAGTCTAAAACCCCGTGTGGTGCTTCAAAAATATGTAAAGATTCTGTTTCACCTAATGTGTCTAAATCCTTTCTTAATTCTTTTAATTGTTTATCATTATAAGGATGGTTGGGGTGTAAATATTCCCTTGAATTATTAGCCCCATCTGCAAATTGAATACATAAAGGGATAGTAGGATGATTACTAATAGGGATATATTCTGCGTCCGTGCTTAACGTAAAACAACCGTCTGGAAGATTTAAGTTAACTACCTTATCAGATGTATTTTTTATACTTTTAGCATCATTTTCGACGTGGTTTTTATTCTTTTTACTTTGTTGATTAACTTCGGTTAAGGAAGTGTGTTTTACGAATTTTTTATCAGGGTCAAGTTCCCTATCAAGCGCTTTTAATAACTCGTTTCTATCTGTATTATCTTTAGATTTTGTTGCAGAACTCGATACCTCACTATTTAAGGTTTCAAGTCCTGCCTCAAGACCCTTAAAACCAGCTAAAGCTTGTATATTACTCACATTAACTGTTTTATTATTAGATTCATTTGAAGTTTTTTTATTTAAATCTTCTAGACCATTTTCAAGACCTTTAAAATCGGATAGTACTTCTATACCGTTTAAATCAATTTTTGGTTGTTCAGTTGAATTTTCAATGGGTTTATCAGGTTTTTGGAATCTTGATTGAATATCATCTAAATTATTGATATCTAATCCAAACCCAGCTAACGGATTACTCATGATATATTAGATGTTAGATATTAGATATTAGATATTAGATATTAGATATTTGATATATCTATAAACATTTATCAAAACTGTCCGAGTGCCGTTGTCTATGCACTCGGACAATTCTTTATGCAGCTAAATCGCCGTCCATATCTTCATCCATGAAATCGAGTTCTACAGCATCAGGTGTGGTTTGGTCAACTGTTTGTAGCCTTACATGGTTGTTAGAGTCATCAATTACGGATTCTATAGAAGTTACATCAAGTCCAAAGTAAGGTTTACCTACTTTTGATGTTTTGCGCTCCATTACTCCGGTGTAAGCTAACCCGCGTAAAGGTTCTACCATCTCTAAAGCTTTTGCGGTATCTAGTTTGGTTTTAGTAGAAAAAGCTTTTAAGGACTTTGCAGTTTTAGCAAACTTTGCTAATCCGTTATCGGACTTGATTATTGGAAGTTTTAAACCAAAAGCATTAAAAAGTAATTCCAGAGTTTTGCGATTAACAGAAGTAGGAATATTTCTAAAATTTCCTTGGTCGCTCATACAAGCAAACACCATTACTGGAAAATTGACAATCTCACCAGTCTCAAACACTGTTACAGTACGCATTGTTAATCCCTGAAAAACAAGTACAGCAGTGCCTTTGACAGGTAGACCGTTATTTCTAACAATTTCTGTTGCTTCGTTAAATGCTGGTACAAATCCGCCTTGTGCTTGAGAAAGATTTAGGTTGGACATGAGATATACTCCTATTAATTGAAAATTGTTTACTTGGTGTCTTGTCTCTCGACAGTCACCTTTTTTGTTCAGTTAGCTTACAGGTTCGTAGCCTTTTGCTTTTACCGTTGCCATTTCCGTTGATTGTTTGTTTCTCACACTTATTAATATATATTAGGATTCGTAAGCTTTAAATATAAAAGCTTTAGTTTTATATTTTAGTTAGTTATACTACTGACAAAACTTATAAGTCTTACATATCATGAGACTAGAATTTCTAAGATAAAATTAAATTAAGTGAGCAAGACAGCAAAGGGAAAAATCAAAATGAAATTCGTATTGCAGGAGATTCGAGAATCTAGGGGACTTACACAATTAGAATTTGCAATTAAATGTGGATTAGCATTAAGTACTATCCAAGGTTATGAGCGCGGTAATAAAAAACAATACAGTCATGAAATACTTCAAAAATTCTGCGAGGTGTTGGAATGCACACCGGGAGATTTATTTGTATTAGAACCTGTTGCTGCTTAACTTCATCGCTCACAACAATCAGCATCCTTACCCTCAGTAGCTTCTTTTGCTGGGGGTTTTGGTTTGGGTAGCCACTGAATAAACTTGTTGCAACGTCGCACACATTACCCATCCGTGGTGGATGTTTGGTTTATTGAGGTTAACAAAGCGGCGGATTAGGTTTGTGCCGCCAGTAGTGCGGATAAATATTAGTAAGGTTCATTCTCTAGCGGGTAAAAACAACAAAACCCTTATCTAGTAAGGGTTTTATAATTTCATATTTATTACTTTAGTTTAGATAAATACTAAATGGGAGAGTTGTACACTATCTCGCCTAAACTTAACATTTGTTAAGAAAGATCCAAATGCAGAAATTGTCCCACCGTTTTACTTTAATTCCGGACAACATTGTGCAACATTAGTTCATTTCTTACCGGATGGTACTTTTCAAGAAGAATTAGTAATTACAACTTACGTTTTCCAAGTCAGATTAGGTGTTGATAGCAATCGAGATGGAATCGTAGATTTTGAAGATAACGGTCGAGCTAATTGGGTATATGGGGACGAACAGCAAGGTGCTGTGTTACTGGTGAATAACGATCGCGATATTTCCGATGCTGAACCTACCCCCGGTCAGTACTCGGAATGGTCGGAACTCGTAGTTGAACCCACCAAGGTAAACAATTTTCCCGAAGGTATTAGTTTAGTTTTACGAGCTAAGGAAAGCTCAGCTCAACGCTTTTCTGTTTATATGAAAGATGATTCTGGGGAATTCCAACATATCCTCGGGAAAAATCTCAAAGATACTAGCTCACCAGCTCTGATTGTATCTCCACCCCTACCAACTAATGGAGTATCTTGTTATGTTGAAGCACATGAATTCCCCGGTGCTGACTTCGAGGGGTTAATCAACATTGAGTTATTGTTGTTGGACAATGGAGTCCCCATGGCTACAGATAAGGTAATTTACCGTGTAGCACCATGGATTATGACACCCAATACTTTACCACCCATCAAAGTCTATGCTTGCGAGATACTACAAGAAGGTGCTAATCCCAACCAGGAATTTCTCTCTGACCTCAGATCGGCTCTAGATGACTTAAAAATACCCCTCGAAATAATTCCCGAATCAGAAAATTTAGGCGACCGGTGGATACAAGACGAAATTGAATTTGGTTATATTCAGGGAGCAACCCATACCATCCCTGTTGTTTTTGATAGTCCTCGCGATCAAGGATTGGATGGATTTCCTGAAGCTAAATTACTCGGGCCAGATTTTGGTCACTTCCAAATTGGTGGTAGTACCCCTAACTCCCTTGATTCTTTTGGTAATTTAGAAGTTAGTCCACCAGTTACCGTTAAAGGAAGACATTACCCCTTTGGTAGAATTGTGTTTGGCGGTCGTAAAACAGGAGACTACAGCGAAAATTCACGGCAAATGATGCCGGAATTACGTCGTTTTTTTTACGCACAAAAGGTTCAGTCTCCCTTTGAAATTTACACCGATTGGTTAATTGTTGGTCATGCTGACGAAATTATGTGTTTTGTACCAGCAGCCAATAATAAGGGTTTTCAAGTATTGGTAGCATCCCCAGAAAGAGCCCATATGATTCTCAACCGACTCGCTGATGAAGGATATGGTGATACAGTGATGTTCGAGGGAATGAAAAGAGGAACTCCTGACAGTTCCGAAAGCGCTGAAATTAAGATTGCAGAACTTTTAGCTGACAAAGAATTCTGGGAAGCCAATCACACATACCAAAGCTACATGAACCAGAATAATCGAATTTTACGTCAGGAATTGGATATTGATGATCGCCATATTATTCAAATTCCGGTTCTTTTTGGTTTACCCAATCGCGAAAATCGTACATCTGCATATTTCCCAGATATGATTAATCACCTAGTTCTGGGTAAAACAAGCCTTGTACCCAAACCAAAGGGTCCGATTATCAATGGAAAATGTGCTTTTGAAAAAGCTTTCGAGGAAGCATTACCACGCCGTAACGTGCGTTTTATTGAAAATTGGTATTCCTATCACCAGAATCTTGGGGAAGTACATTGCGGTACCAATACCAGAAGAAAACCATTTCCCAACAAACGCTGGTGGAATTATAAACCTGATGGTGGTTATGATATTTGATTTCGGTTTGTTTGAGTATTTCATTTGAAACCCCTCTTCAAACCTCTTCCTGTACTACACCCGGATTTATCACGAGTGATAAATCCGGGTGTAGTGTTTTTTTGTGGTAAATGTATTTAATCCCTGTATTATGTGCTTATCAAGCCTCATAACTATCTTGATAAGAAGTAAATATCTTGTAACCCGGTAGAACTACCGCCACACCACTAGAACTGTGAATCATACCGGGATACCTGTAAGGATTGTCATCGGGATAGCTACCACCGATTTTTAATGTAAACCAGGGACACCAGATATAAACACCTGGTATTAGTAAATCCATACTGTAGGCGATAGCTCTTAGCTTTTCGCTTTGATTAGTTTTGGGTTGTTTTCTCTTCATAAGTTTTTATAAGTCTTAGTTAGCGGGTAGTTTTGATAAAAATTTATTGATAAAAAAATATCCCCCACAGGGATAGATAATAGATTATGGGGGTTAGGAGTTTAATTCTATTCCTTTGGCTTTAATTCCTAATTGAATCAGGTGTAAAGCAGTTTGGGAATTACTTCTAGTTTCTTCTTTAGCTAGTTTTTCTATTATTTCAAATATTTCTTCGGGCATTGTTACAGTAACCCTTTTCCCAACATATTGACCTTGAGGCATATCTATATTAGTAGCTGCTATCTGCACTTATTAGCATAGCTTAATTATTTTTAGGATTCTATAAGTAACTCAGTAGTGTTAGTAGATGCTACTAGCATAAATAGAAGCTACTATTAATTCAGTGGGTCACAAATCGACCCCACACAACAGAATGCCGAGTGAGCCGGATAATCCTCTCCCTAAGACTACATAGGTGTATTGGCGATATCTTCTAGACTGCCAAGATATCTGCTAATTGACAATTAGCAACAGCTTAGTTTTTAAACTTGGCTGCTACTAGCTGTTATTTAGTTTTTGAATATGGAGAAAGTAAGACTTCGTAAAACTGTCAGGGGAGATTTGGAAAATATTGCATCCGAGCTAAATAAACCAGTTGTTGAGTTACTTCACGTAATTCTAGAAAACTGGGTTATCGATTACAAAATACAAACTATCAAGGAGAAAAACTAATGAAACTATCTGAAGCGATTTACAACGGATTAACTAATTTAGGTGAAAGCTTGAGAAGAATGAATATTGATAGCAAAAATCATGAGCTTGAATCTATCAAGCTTGGTTTGGTTCCAGACTATGAAAAATTGAGAATGCTTAAACAGAAACTATATTGTGAAGTCCGATTAGGTAAAGACACTAAGGAGTTGAGAGAAGCTATTCATCTACTCAGAAAAGAGGTAGATAGACAGGTTAAAGCTAGAGTATTTTATGAAGAAAGCTTGGCATATTTTTTCAGACATATAATCCTGTTTGCAGGTTTAGCTGGAACTTTTTATATCTTTACTATATTTACAGTGAACATTTGTAGCAATCGTAATTCACGGTATTGTAATACTGTTTATCACGGTTTTATCGAATATTTATATGGTGAGGATAATAGCAATCTTTTACCAGATAATACGGAGAAATAACTATGGGGCATTCACCAGAATATCTTAACTATATTAATAGTTCTGAGTGGAAAGATAAAAGTAAGAAATGTCAAGGACTTACCCGCAAGCATTGCATATTATTTCCCTGGTTACGGAGTAGACACACCCACCATTTAACCTATAGAAATATGAAATCGGAAATACCAGTTAGAGACACGGTAGCGTTATCAGTTACGGCTCACAAGATTGTCCATTGGGGGATATTTTGGGTCAATCGAAAAAATCGGGTTTACGTTAACTGGTTTCTAAGGATTTGTATGTTGTGTTCTATTCTGTTTTGGAATACTTTTGGTCTGCTAATTAAATTAATTGGAGGTTAATAAAATGGGGAAAGTTATAGATTCGACGGGACAAAAATTTGGTTATTTAACTGTTGTGAAAAGAGTCGGTAGTGATAAAAATGGTGTAGTAACTTGGGAATGTAAATGTCAGTGTGGAAATTTTAAAGTAGTTCGTGGTCATGATTTAAGAAGGGGAAAGACTACGAGTTGTGGTTGTATTAGAAAAGATAGGAATGGATTATCAAGTTCTAAACATCCAGATTACAACCTGTACAGGATTTGGTATGGAATGGTTGACCGCTGCCATAATCCAAAGAATTGCAACTACTCTAGATACGGTAAAAAAGGAATAAGTGTCTGTCTAAGATGGCGTAATTCTTTTGATAATTTTAAACGGGATATGGGGGAGCGTCCAACCGAATTTCATAGTATTGACCGTATGGATAATGCTGGAAATTATTGTCTAAAAAATTGTAGATGGGCTACACGTTCGCAACAAGCCATTAATCGAGGTTTGTCTATAAGAAATAAATCCGGGTATATAGGAACTTATTGGCACAAATCGCGAAACCGATGGATATCCCAGATTGAGGTCAAAGGGAAAAACTTTGAACTTGGTAGTTTTGATAATCTTCATGAAGCTGTTGAGGCTCGCAATAGCTACATTCTGAAGAATGGTTTGGATAAACTAGGCTATCGCGTACAGTCATTAGATTACAGATAAAAAACAAGGTGCTGATGAGTTTTACGACTATTAACACCTTGCATTCAAACATAAAACAATTACTAAGAATTATGCCACGGACTAAGAAAGGAACGGTAACGGGAGACAACCTCACATCTTCAAAACGAGGTAAGAAAGGTGGTTTAACCGGGTCAAAGCATTTCGACAAACCGGAAGAAACAAGCACCACTAAAAACACTGTTGGTAAAACCGCAAAAGCAATTAGTAAGGGTGTAGGTGCTGTAGCTAACACGGTTGGTGCAGCGCGAGATATCGCTCAAACAGTTGGTAATGGTGCTAAGCAGGTCAGAAGGTCTTTTAGTGGTGGCTCGGATTTAGTTACCGGGGAAGCTTCAGAAGCTTTAACCCAAGCTGATAACCTAGCTAAAAATTACGGACTAGAAAGGATAGAGCTAAATCTGGGTAATAACCCTTACGCGGTTGATGAGTCTTTACCAGAGATGACCGCTAAGGAAGCAAACGCATTAAAACTTACAATTCAACGTCAAAATAATGCGTTAACAGTTCGTCATGAGAAGCGTAAGCAAGATAGGTTAAAAGTTGCTATTCGCAAGGAAGAAACACAGTTAGTAGGGGATTTAATAGACCTTAATACCACAGAAGTAGATACAGCTACTAAAGTTGTTAAAAACCAGATTGCTGTTACTAAGTTTCACACAGAACAATCCCGACTTGAGGAAACCGAAGAATTATTAGAGCAACAAGTTATTAGAACTCAGGGGACTATTAATTTAACTCAAGGTGTTAGGGACGAGTGGAATTTAAGACTTGAGAAGCAACAGCGTAACAATGAAAAACTGAGATTAGATATTGAAGGTTTGGACGCTGATATTGATAGAACGCGGGAAGAAATTGAAGCGCGTATGTTTGGCGAATAATTAACTGTTTGGGTGCATCTACTTTTATTTTATTTGTAAATAATTAACTAGGTAAAAATAATGTCTAAATTTGTTTCGGCTATTGCTGGATTGATGACTGTTGGAGCAATAGTAGGATATTTCAATGCTAAAGATGCAAATAACCAAAAATTTAATTTACATCTTGGTTTGATTACTACAGGTTTAACAATTGGTGCTGTGGGTAGTGAATTATCAAATGGTATTGAAGTAAAAAGGAAGATTAAAAATGCAGAAGATAAATTTACTAGAGAAATTAAAGCTTTGACCAAAGAAAAGGATGATTATTTATCACAAAACAAACAATTTTCTAGTTTGTTTATGGATAAAGACAGTAATGTTAAACAGCTTAACGAACAGTTACAGAAGAAACAGCAAGAAGTTTCATCACTCAAACAAGGTTATCAGTTACTAGAAATAGCTACTAAACAGAAAATAACTGAGTTAGACGCAAAAATTGCGCGGGATGATGACCGTCAAGACAAATTTATTGAAGAAATAAAAACAGGGTTTGCCGAATCATTAAAAAACAAGATTGATTATGAATACGAGCGAATAGCAGATACTACCGTACACCGTTTAAATGACAAACGTTTTGAGGATATTCACCCAGTATTAGAGCGTTTTTATCATAATCTTAAACTCAACCATAATAATCATTATGTAGAGTTACAAGATATTTACTCCTTAGAGGGTGATGATGTTATTCAAGAAGTGATTGATACTTACTTCCGTATTTCAATGGAAATATCAAGCTTACACGTTAAGCTTAGAAACTTGTTGAATACAACCACTAAATTAACTTTAGAAGTATTTAGAGATGAATTAATAGAACGTCGCGACCCCTCCAAGTTTGTAGCTAGAGACAAAGTAAAAGAAGGATTAAACCATTTCCAAACAGAAACTAAAGTCAAAGTTGATAAGGTCAGACAATCTGCAATCGAGAATAACGCTCAACTCCAAGAATTACGGGAAGAAGTTGATAATTTTCTCAACGAAATCGAACAGAAAAATCTAGAGATTGCTGATTTAAAAGAAAAATTAGCTCGTCCTATGTTTTGGAATCTGGCTAATAGTAGAGAGCTTGAAATCGGTAATTTAATTATCAAATATTTCTGGAAGAATGGTAAAGGCATTTACTTAGACCGCTCCTATATCGAGACTGACGGCTATAACTTAACTCTCTATTTTCAAACCGACCGCAACCCACGAGCAATCATTGAAAAAGAATTAAACGAACATTCAGAAAGTTTGCAGCAATATTGTAGAGTCATCAAACCGATTGTATTTTCTTACGATGGCGCTAAGGGCTTAATGACTGCCAAAGTGGTTTTACGAGAAAAACCAAAAATAGAACCGAGTAAGGATGATATTTACAAATTTGGGTTAATTCCTGCCTCTCAATTCTGCGATACCGTAGCCAAAGCCACTGACCATAAGAAAAAAGGTAAACCTACCTTAAGGGTTATGGCTGCCACCGGAGAAGGTAAAGGTATAGCTGTTAAAAATTTACTCGCATACTTCGCGGATATTGAAGATTGGGAAATATGGTTATCAGACCCAGTAGACGGAAGCGATGAAGACCACTGGGATACACCAAAGATTGCAACGAACGTCAAAGATGCAGGGAAAGCTTACGATTTATTTTTACGACTCCATAAAGAGCGTAAAGACTTAAAGCAACAAGGGTTTACAGACCGCAGTGTTTTAGGTGTGTTTGATGAATTTGACAAGCAGCATTCCAAGGAAGACAAGGAACAAGCTAAACAGATTATGACCGCGATACGCCACAGCAATCAGAGACAGATTTTAATCGGTCAGTGTGCAGAAGTCGGCTCTAATGGTTGGGCTTGGGATGATATGAAGAATTGCGCGTTACTCGTGTTAGGTGCTTCTATCGGTTCACTGGTTAAACATCTCAGACAGGATTTTGGTTGGACTACCAAAAAAGTCAATCAAGTCAAGCGCGAGTATGAGAAATTCTCGACTTGGGCTGATAACCTTAATGTTGCTAACCCAGATATACCCAACGAGAACCAAACCCGCATCGGATTGTTGGTAGTCGGTGATAAATATCAATTCCTAGAGTTACCCATTGCTCATAAAGGAATTCTCAAGAATGGTAAAGCGGTCTTTCGTACATCACTTACAGCTACTCCGCTAAGTACAAATACTCAAATTGACAATTCTACTAATAGCAACTGTACCCCCGTTGTAGAAGCATCTAAGCCAGTTGTTAGATGCCCTTATTGTAAATCTACCAACTTAAGAAAGAATGGAAAGCAAGAAGGAACCGGAAAGCAGTACTACAACTGTAAAGACTGTAAAACATCACCTAGAAAATGGCTAAGTGACTTTTAACTAATAGTAACTACTAAAAAATAGGTTGAAAATTTAGGGTACACGCATAGGAGATGGTTTGGTGATATCTCCCACGGATTTGTTGATAAAACGATGTAACTACCGTATAGCAAGGACTGGAGATATTTGGGTGATATCACCCGTACCACCAAGGTTGTAAAAAAGCTGTAATCCTTTCATACCAATACTTTTACCTATTTAGGTGATATCACCCGACCCCCCTATAGGGAATTTATCAACCGTTTCACCCGATTTCACCTTTTCATATTAGTAAAAACTTAGATTGTGCTTAATAGTGTCTCAACAACAAGTTTAGTTACTGTTAGTAAATAAGCTCTATTAGTTTGTATTAATTGAAAACCTAATTAATTACTATTAGTAAATATCTTCTACAAATCGGAGATTAATATCAATGTACTTTGACTCTAGTTAATGTTAGTTAAAATTTTCTGAATAAATGCTAACATTTAACCCATCAATTAAATTATGTACCCATTAGTACCCATTTGGGTACATTTCATGTCATATTTTTCAAGTGACGCAATAATCAAGGTTTCAGACTATGAAAACATCCACTGTACCCAATTGTACCCAAACTAAAATGCCTGCAAAAAACCGTAAATTGTTCAAATCCGTTATCGACCTCGGCAACCACTGGATTAAAGCTTATGTAGATGGTTACGATTTTATACGGGAGCCTAGCTGGTTTAGTCGGTGTCTTACCAATACTTCAGATAAATTACCAGGTCATGTACGTTACGTCAATGGAATCCGAGAAGACTTAACTGATGCTTGCTGGTTAGTAGGTAATCAAGCCGTTCGTGCTGGTAGCTCCGACTTGATGAGATTAGTAGAAGACTACACTGGTAAATCTTCCAGATGGCTTGAATATTTTTTAGGAACCTTAGCGCATCTCCCACAAATTAATTCTCAGATGGAATTAGAAGTTATCACCACCTGTAACGACGTTCAACGTCATGAACCCGTTATTAGAAAAAATGAAGGTATTCACACAGTACAATTACGCGGTATCCCTTGCGTTGTAAATATTAGAGTCAAATCTGTTTTACCAGAAGGTATCGCGGCGCTTAAATCTCAAAAGTTAGATGGTGCTGTTACCATCTGCGACATCGGCGGAGGTAATACTTCAATCACTCGCTTTTTCAACTCGGAACCTGTAGGGGAACCAATTGTAAAAGACTTTGGTGCAGAATACCTGATAGAACGTATCGCAGCTAGTTCAGACCTCAAATCCTTAATCAAGCAAGCACCAAGCAAAGTCATCATCAATCACAGTCTGGAAACAGGCATCCAAGGAACCAAGAAAAAACCCGTTCTCAATTATGGCGACTCTAACTTAAACTTTTACCCCGTTTACCAAACGGAACTAAAAGATTTTATTGATTGCAGACTCAGAGAAGTTATCAAACAATTAGAACTTTATAAACTTGGTGGCGACAAAGTTCTAGTTATTGGCGGTGGTTCCAAACTTCCTTTACTAAATGCTGCTTTAGAGAAAAAAGGTTTTCTAATTTCAGATAACGGCGCATTTGATAACCTCGTTGGCTTAGTTGGTGAGGTAGCGTAATGGTTGATAAAGTCAGGATTAAAAAATACCAACAAACTAAAGTTAAACAGTGGAGCAATGCATTAGAAGTCCCAGAAACTAGGTTTGTTGAAGACGCAGTTAATTTTTACCTCAAACATTTAGAAGGTAAATTACAACTAGACCTTACACCTACCCCCGTTAGCCAACCTACTACACCTCCAGAAGTTGAGCCAGAAACAGATGATGAAGATGACGACGATAGTTTAGATGATTTTACCGGAGGTATTGAGTTATGAAATTTAACCTAGACAAATTACCACATATATTAGTCAAAAACCGCGATAAATTACCCAATCATACTGCTGTATACATAGTAGTGGCTGATGAAAAAGTTTTATACGTAGGCAAAGCTAAAGACTTAAATCAACGGTGGATGCAACATCACCGATATCAACAGCTAAATAAATTTATTGATTCAAAAATCTATTGGATTAACACAGAAATTGATGCTATTGAATCACTTGAAAAAACTTTGATACGAGAATTAAAACCAATCTTGAACAATACCAAAGTTCTAGATAGCAGAAGAATGAGGGCTGATATCTGGGTTAACTTGCAATCCAGGATTGAGAGCGAGATAGAGCGTACTGGATTAAGTGTTAATGAGGTAGTAAATATGGCTTTAGCTGATTATTTTGGATTATCACCGAGGGGGAGAGTACAAGGAATGCCACAACCAAATTTACCCCCGTCCACTTCGCATTATGCTAATTTACCTGCATCATTGCCACAACCCAATTTACCTCCGTCCGCACAACCACAAACCGTTGATGATGAAGATTACATTTGAGAGATAATTAAAAAGCTACTCTTTACCCGGAGTAGCCCAAACGATAAAAGCATTTGAGAACATTATACCCATGACTCAAACACTAAACAAAACAGTAACATTTGAAGAATTTGTCAAATGGAAACCAGAAAACGAACTATATGAACTACACAATGGGGTAATTGTAGAAGTGGCGCAACCAATTGGCAAACATGAAAATGTTGTAGGATTTTTAATTGAAAAAATCTTAGTAGAGTATGTGCGTCTAAAATTACCTTATTTCATTGCTTCAAAGGTGTTAGTAAAACCTGATGGCGAACAATCAGCTTACTATCCTGATGTATTGGTACTAGATAAGCGAAATTTAAAAAATGAACCTTTTTATGAGCGAGAATCTACTGTTTCTCAAAGTAAATCAATACCGTTAGTAGTAGAAGTTGTAAGCACTAATTGGGGTGATGATTATGCTGTTAAATTTGAGGAATATGAAAACATTGGTATACCTGAATATTTAATTGTTGATTATTTAGGATTGGGTGGTAAAAAGTTTATCGGTAGTCCTAAGCAACCTACTATTACTGTTTGTCAATTTATTGATGGGGAATACAAAAGTATTTTATATAGAGGTGATGATGTAATTGAATTAAAATCATTCCCCGAATTGAAACTAACCG
>JBCBPQ010000156.1:0-16908 GCA_039820645.1 Cyanobacteria bacterium J06633_8
AGCGGTCATGATACCACCGATTTCAGATAAGCCACCGGTAGCAAGTACGCTAACATCAGCTTCTGCGTAAGTATTGTTACCAGAAGCAGTTACATCAAATACTAATTCAGCAAAGTTACCTTCGATGCTCAAGTCGGTATCAAGGTCGATATCGTATTCTTTGTCAACATCAACATCAACCTCAACATCGAAATCAAAATCTACATCTACAGAGATGTCTACAGTCTTATGAAATCCACCTACAACTTCTTCGTTGGTAGCTTCTAAGTAGTTGATATCAGAAATAATCATTTTTTTTCTCCAGTAATTAACTAAAATCAGTAAAGAGCAGCTATCTTTTTGCTATTTATTAGCCAACAGCAGCGGTCATGATACCACCGATTTCAGATAAGCCACCGGTAGCAAGTACACTAACATCAGCTTCTGCGTAAGTATTGCTACCAGAAGCAGTTACATCAAATACTAATTCAGCAAAGTTACCTTCGATGCTCAAGTCGGAATCAAGGTCGATATCGTATTGTTTGTTAACATCAACATCAACGTCAACATCGAAATCAAAATCTACATCTACTGAGATGTCTACAGTCTTATGAAATCCACCTACAACTTCTTCGTTGGTAGCTTCTAAGTAGTTGATATCAGAAATAATCATTTATTTTTCTCCAGTAATTAACTAATTGTTTTTGGTTTTTTCTTGTGGGCGTTTGTTTTTGCTCACATTTAAAATATACTTTTTTCTACGATAAAAGTCAATAGTTGTTTTGTTTTTTTTTGCACATAATTAATGTTTTTTTCCTAGTATAAATAAACAGCAGAAAATGGTAATAATTAGATTATTATCACCATTAAAAATACTTTTTTATAAACGAAATCATCCTATATACTTGATAAAAATCAAAATCAAGATATACAGTAATTATCGTTAATCACTAGATAAATATTATTTTTTATTTATATAATCAGTCAATTATTTACAGTATTAGACCTGATTTACTAACTCGTTTTTTACTTCCATAACATCATCAATCTGAATACCTATATCTAAAATAGCTACTTTTTTATTTAACCAATAAGTAAATAGTTCTGAAATAATTTGTTCGCGCATCGTCTCATCTAATTCCGGTTGAATTATCTCTTCCACCCAAATTAAATAAACTGTTTTTGATATAGTAATTGGCTTAAGAATCTCAGTTGCAGAACTAGCAAATACAGCTGCTGCAATCTCCGGATGTAAATCTTTACGGTATCTAACTCCTTGATATCCATAAGTACGACGAAGTTCTGGTTCTTCGATACACAGACGAGCTATTTCTGGAAATGTAATTTCCCCTTCTTGCATCGCATAAAATAATTCCAACGCCAAGTCTCTATCCTCAAAGGTGACTTCATAGGTGACAGCAGCTTCATAGTTGAGTCGATTTTCGTAAAAGAATTTTTCAACTTTAGGCGCAAATAGATGATTAGCTAATCTCTGAGAAATAAGACTGTTATAAACTAACTGTTCAAAGTCTTGTACAGATAAATGATGTTTGTCTAGCCAATCCCAGGTATCTTTAGCTGTGGCTAATTTTTTTTCTAAGCGAAATCTGTCTCCTTCCTGCTGTAGCTCTGCCTCTGTGAGTTCAATTCCAGCTTTTTCGGCTGTTTCACGAATAATTTGCTCGGATGCAATCGCCTCTAGGATATTCGGAATTTCACAGGAGCGCTTTAGCTTCTGAATAATGTCTAAAACTGAAATACTAAATTGCTTGGACATGATGCCATGTTTTTGTAAAGTCTTTAAAATTAATTGTTATATTTATTGCACTACTAACAATGATTATTTGAGTTGTGAACATCATTATTAAGTTACTTATACTTTCAATTAAGAACGCCATCTTTTTGATGAAAGCAATATTAAACTGTGATTAGTTGACCTGTATCTTTATTAAAACCTAACTTAGAAATGTAGTCTAGGTAGCAATGGTTCTAAAAATATTTTTATCTGATGAATACTCAGATTCCGATACCCGTGATAATTCTTTATCGATTCTTTCTGCTAGTTTATAAGCCATTTGTGGTGGATTTCGGTAGTTACTGGCAGTTTTTCTAAATCCCCATCGTCTGGCTTCAACTACGGATACCCCAAACTCCTCGGCTAATTTATTATATGACCAGCTATATTTTCTCATTAAATCTATAGGATGCATTTCTTTTACCCCCTAATGTAATATTTTTTACGTTTTAATTGATAGCGAATAAATCATTTTAAATAGGAACTATAATAAGTAATTGATATTCCCTAATAAGCTAGTAGTTATAACTATGTTGATTTGTTTATAAACTGTCTTTCTGTAATTTTTTGAACGGATCTAAAACAAAGTCAATTACCCGGCGTTGACGAATCACTACCTCGGCATCTGCTGTCTGACCGGGCATTAAAGAAACTCGTTTTTCTCCATTATCGACATACTGCTGTTCTAAGGTAATTTCTAACTCAAAGCTTTCACTATTCCCTTGGGGTGTTTGGTTAATTTTTGAATCGGGGGATACCCAAACGACTTTTCCTTCAACAATTCCATACTCTTGATAGGGATAGGCATCAAATTTAACTTTGACTGGCATTCCCACTTTTAAAAAGCCACTATCTTGTATGGGCATACTGGCTTTGAGGACAACGTCAGTGTTTTTGGGAGCAATCTGAGCTATTCTTTGTCCTGGTTGTACTACTTCTCCAGGCTTGCTTACTGGAAATTCAAAAATTATGCCATCAATAGGCGATCGCACTACTCTTTGCTGTAACTGTAGGTTTAAAGATGCGATCTGACTTTTAGTTTGGGCAATTTGAGATTCAATAGAGGAAATCTGGGTTTGAGTATCTTTGAGTTGTTCTTGAGTTCGTAAAATCGCCAGTTTGGAGGTTTGTAATAAAGTTTTATAACTATTTTGCTGTTCGTTTAATCTCAGCTTAGCCTGCTCTATATCAGCTTCTAGCTGATTCATAGTTGCTTGATAACGACTGGTTTCTTCTGCTAAACGTAATTTTGCCTGTTTTATATCAGACATAGTTCTTTCATAAAGTCGTTTGCTTTCTTGCTGCTCTTTTCTAAGTTGATCAACTTGGTTTGCGGAAACAGCTCCATTTTCTATTAATTTGCTAAAACGCTCAACTTGTTTGGTATCTATACTTAAACGACCTCTAGCAAACCGTTGTTCGTTAAGAGTAGTTCTAATCTGCTGCTGTACTTGATTGAGCAAGGCTTGTTTTTCTAGCCTTTGTAGCCGATAAACACTTTTTTTGGAATCAAGATTTTGTTTTGCTTGTTCAATCTGAGAAATTTTTTCCTGTGCTTGAGATTGATTTTGCTGCTCCTGGACATTTATTGTTGATGAAAGTTGATTTTTCAGTACATTTAGCTGTGCTTTTTGATTTTGCAATCCGGAAAGCTTGGCTTGAAACTGTTGTAGTTCTGTTCGTAAAATTTGGGAGTCTAGTTCTAAAAGAATTTGCCCAGCTTTGACAGTATCGCCCTCCTTGACTGAAACAGATTTAACCTTGCCACCAGCTTGCGTATCTAGCTTTCGAGTTGAACCTTTGGGTTCTACACGCCCTTTAGCGCTTCCTGTCTCATCTATTTTGGAAATAATAGCCCAAGGTAAACCCAAAATGACAAAACCAACTAGCGCATATAGTACGCCCCTCGTCCATAGTTTTGGTAAAGCATCTAGAAGCTCTTCTGTTGCGTAATATAAATCTCCTGTATTTGCATCTGTTTGAGGCTCTGCATCAGTATTTTCAATACCGGATAGATGTTTTTTGTCCTCATTATATTCTTCCTTGTTTATCGTTGATGAGGTATTTGGTAAAGGATATGGCATGATTCTAATTCCTAATTATTAACTACTAACTCCTATTACCCTACTTGCGATAATTGCTGTTGATTTAGGTAATAATAAGTACCTTTTTTGGCAATTAACTCTTCATGGGTACCGCTTTCTACTAATATTCCTTTATCCATAACTATAATTAAATCTGCATTACGAACTGTAGATAAACGGTGAGCTATAATAACGCTTGTCCTGCCTTTGAGAATAGTTCTGAGGTTATCCTGAATTATACGTTCAGATTCAGTGTCGAGGTGACTGGTAGCTTCATCAAAAAGCAGCAACCGAGGATTACCCATTAATGCACGGGCGATGGCCAGACGTTGGCGCTGTCCGCCAGAAAGTAGTCCACCTGCTTCACCGATTTGGGTTTCATAAGAGAGTGGTAATTTCCGAATAAATTCATCTGCTCCGGCTAATTGTGCCGCTTGAATAACTTCATCAAGAGTCGCTTCTGGATGAGCTATGGCAATATTTTCACGGATAGTACCGCCAAACAAAAAGGTGTCTTGATCTACGACACCGACTTGAGAACGCAGTGACTGTAAGGCAATACCATTTATATCCTGTCCATCAATCAGTACTTTTCCATCGCTGGGTGGATATAACCCTAAAATCAGCTTGGAAAGAGTTGTTTTCCCGGAACCACTACGCCCAACTAAGGCTACCATTTGCTCGGGCTTGATTTCAAAACTTATATTTTCTAGTACATTTGTTTTACTTTCGTCATGATAGCGGAAGGTGACATTATCAAAGCAAATGTGACCTTTAAGGGTATCCAAGGATTTACGGGGTTTATTTTGCAAATCTTCTTCTGGCTCCGCCTCTAAGACATCATTGAGCCGTTCTGTAGAAATAACAATTTCTTGAAAATGATTCCATAGTTGAGAAAATCTTTGAAAAGGGCCCAACACCTTACCTACCAACATATTGAATGCAACTAATTGACCAACGCTGAGTTCTCCTTGAATAACCTGCCATGCTCCAAACCACATTAGTCCAGTACTTGTAAAGGTTTGAATGGCACTACTAAGCATAGTTAGGCGAATTCCAATCACCTTGGCATTAAAGGATTTTTTCACCCGATTATTCAGTAACTCTTCCCACCGCCAGCGTACTGTCTGTTCAATTGCTAAAGAGCGTACAGTACGAATTCCTGTCAAAGATTCGATCACGTAACTGCTTTCTTTGGCTCCAGCATTAAAAATTTCTCTAGAAATACGGCGTAAAATACCCGTACTAGCTAGGGCTAAAATAAAAAATGGCGGCACTGTAATCAATACAAATAATGCCATTTTCCAACTGTAGGTAAACATCAAGCTGAGATAGACAACTAATGTCATCATATCCAGCACAATAGAAAGGGTTTGCCCAGTAAGAAAACTTTGAATTTTCTGGTTTTCTTTAATACGCGAGATAATATCCCCTACATAACGAGATTCAAAATAGGAAAGAGGCAACCTAAAAGTATGCTTGATAAAACCAACTAGTAGGGACACACTAATACGGTTAGCGGTATGGCTAAGAAGATATGACCTTACCC
The DNA here is from genome assembly GCA_039820645.1 of Cyanobacteria bacterium J06633_8. GTDB lineage: Bacteria > Cyanobacteriota > Cyanobacteriia > Cyanobacteriales > Nostocaceae > Rivularia. Next base: position 5,408 of record JBCBPQ010000156.1, read on the forward strand.
CGCTCATAGCAATGCTGAACAAACCAAAAACAATCATCCCCAAACCAACGGCATTGAGGGTAGGAATGCTACGCTGTACCAGTACTCTGTCGAGTAACAACTGAGTGAAAACAGGTGTTACTAGTCCAAATAGCTGCATTATTACCGAAGCAATAAATACTTCTATCAAGACTTTATAGTGAGGTTTAACTAATTCAAAAAACTTCCATAAACCAACATCTTGATTTTCGGCATCCTTGAGTAAGGATGTTGCTTGGAATAACAATGCATAGCCACTCCAACCAGCGTTGAATTCTTTGCGCGTGAGAGTGCATTGACCTCGCGCTGGATCTCCTACTATTACATGAGTACTTGTAATTCGATAAACAACGATGAAGTGATTGCCCTCCCAATGAGCAATTGCAGGAAAAGATTGTTCGGCAAATTTTTCTAAGGTAGCTTTCACCGGACGAGTCGCAAAGCCAACACTTTCTGCTGCGGATGCTAGAGCGCGTAAAGAGGCACCACTGCGTCCTGCATTTGTAATATCTCGCAAACGACTAACGCTAAAATATTTACCCCAGTAACGACCAATCATTACCAAGCAAGCTGCACCACAGTCCGAAGCACTTTGTTGGGCGTAATAAGGGTACCGCTTTGTTAAGTGTCCCCACCAGTGTCCTATTTTTACCTTTGGGCTGGGAAAATATATACGTGATGTTTTTTTATTTGTTTTTTTATTTGCTTCTAGTTGTTTATTTCCACCTGGAAAGGGAATTATTTTATTATTAGAGTGTAGACGTTCTAATGAAGACTTTCTCCGAGGTGACTGACGATCTAAAGCAATTTTAGGAGAAATCTCACTTTCACCATTAATAAATTCTGCTAATTCGGGACACTGTTGTAGGGCTGTTTGTAACTTGGCTGGATCGAGAAAATAAGCAACTGTTGGTTGCTCTACCTTAAACTTATCTTGTTTGTTATAAGCATATATTTGACCTAGTGTTAAAGTGTCGCCATCGGAATTTCGTATTTCACCTCGATGGAGCAGCCACAATAAACAATCTTTTGGTGCGGGAATTTTTTCAGATGCGTTTAATGAATGCTTTTCAAAAAGCGATAACGCCTGCATAAAATCCGGTACTTGGGAAGAATGATGAGGGAAATTAGAATTTGTCAAACATAAAAGTATCAAATCCCAATTTTCTGCTTGCTTTAAGAATTTTTGACGAATTATAGGATACTTATCTATCAGAGGCTGTAAAATTTCTTGCTTGAGAAAACAAAGTTTTAAGTTATGAGATGCTCTAGCCGCATAAGGAATGAACTCTTGCTCCTCAAATAAAGTTGCTTCACCAAAAGAAGCTCCTACTGATAGAGTTGTAATTAAGTTTTCGGAATAATCTAAAAGTCTAATCTTGCCCTCAAGAACTATATAAAGTCCTTTTGTGGCTTCTGTAAGTTGCCAAAACAGCTTTGCAGCAGGTATTTCTATATTCTCTGCTGCTTCTGAGCAACTTCGTAGTTCTTCGGTGGAGATATATTCACCTAAAACAGAGGTGATTTTTTCACTTATATTTGTTTGTAAAAACACTGCTTTACCTAAATTTATGCGTGGCTACGATAATTAAAAGATTTGTCTTTTTATTAATTGGTTAAAACATGGGTACTGTAAAAATCCAGAGTAAATTAGTATAAGTATTTTGCTTCCGGCGGTTTTAGGTTGTTTCTGGCTGATACGTAAATACCCGTTTGACTCAAATCATTAACCTAGGCTTAAAAACTTCAAACATGAATACTTTATTTAGATACAATCCGATAGAAGTTCCGTCTGCTTAAATGACATCATTTTTGATGAATAAATTTAAAATACAAAGTGAGTATTCATTTCTGTTTTAGATTCAAAAAATACATACTTGACTTTGTTTATTAAAAGGTTCTAATTCAATAAATATAGTTACCACCTCTCTCAACTAACGCAGAGCATTTTGTCGAAGAGTATCATTAAAACAAACAAGTGCTTTTAAAATCCCATTTTCTTATAGAGAAGGGAGGCAAAAAAATATTTCGGTAATATTTTGAGTAAAACATAATAATGTTCAAACATCTTATTAGAACTAGTTAAAAATTTAGATAATACTTAAAAATTATATGATTTTGATTCCGTATTATAAATTATAAATTATAAATTATAAAATTAGATACTTTAATTAATTTGCAATTTCTCATCAAGGGTTAAATCTACTTTTTCAGTAGATTAAAAAAACTGTATCTTTAAATGCTGTTTTACTAAAAACTATAGGATAAATTAATGCTTACAACTTAGAAGTTTGCTTAAAATTTAGCTTCAGGAATGTTAGTAAATTTTATCTCGTATTTTCCGCTTTAGTTTAGAAATTAATTAAAGTTAAGCTAAAGTAAATTACTTAAATTCTTTAGTTTTAATAAAACTAACAATAACAATCTGCAAATTTACCGGAACACACTTTTTATTATTGCACTAACTCGACATTAGTAGTTCTACTATCTACAAAGATTTATCTACATAAAATTATATTGAAGATAAATCTAACCCATAGCCATAATTATTCTTTAACATGAGTCTCATTACTCTTCCTATCTCATTTAGTAGTATATTTACTGATTGATTGTCAACGCTTTTTCGCTAGTAAATCAAAATCTTTACAGGAAGTTCATAACCTTGGGGCTATAGCTTTGAACAATGGATATCTAATTATTGGATTATTCTTCTTTTTAGCATATAAAAGCAGGGCTGCTTAGAGGGTTCGGAGGCATCTTAAAAGTTTCGAGTTGTATTGTATTAGTTTTTCAAACACCCTTTAAGCTATTTCAAGCATGAGAAGTGAATCAGTAGCTTCAAAACTGCTTGTCTATAAAAATATCAATATAAATATAAAAAAATTTACAGTTACTTCCTTATGTACTTAGTTCAAAATTGCAATCCATACAGCCAACTTCGGTATCTAACCATTGTTGAAGCATATTATTAAGAATATCTTGATATCGTTCAGGAGTTAGTTCTGCGGGTATATAGTCATCAACCATAAACAGATGATAGCCATTATCAGTTTTTATTGGGCCAACTAACTGTTTTGGAGAAGTACTAAACACTAGAGGTGCTATTTCTGGTGTAACAGCCCACCGATAAACTTTACCTTCGTACCCGCATTTATATCTACGATTCTCATTGATATCATGAAGGCGAGCTGCTTCGTAAAAACTAATCTCACTTTCTTCAATCTGATAATACAATTCCTGAGCCAATTTTTCACCGTTTACAACAAATTGATACAAAATTACTTGTTCAAATTCCGAACGGTTTTGTATAAAAAATTCTTCGACTTCTTCACCAAATAGCGCCAAAGCGACCTTTTGTTTAAGTAAACGATAGCGAATTCCGATTTCCCAGTCTAAAGGAGCTAACATTTGCTGCTCTAGCCATCTAATTGTGTCCCTAGCTTTTTCTAGACGCTTTTCTCTACGCTGACGGTTTGCTTCAATCTCTATTTCTTCTGTAGTAATATTTATGCCTTTTTGTTGTGCCGTTTTTTCAATAATTCTTTGATATAAAATGTTCCTACATATTTCTTTTAATGTTATCTCTCTTTTCAGAAAGTTGATAATTTCATCAGGCTCTATAGCTATTTTTAACTGATTATTCATGGGTTGATTATAGAAAAAACGTCATCGCATTGTTTGATTATTTTTATAATGCCTTTAGTTTGTAATAAAATTTATTTAGTTAACGAGTTATTCAAAATGATACAATTTCATTTCAAGGTTATAATATTTACGTAATATTACTCTGGTAATTGGAGTTTATAAATAATAATATAATCACTTTTATAGTAAATACGATTATTAAAAAATAATAGACTAACTAACAATAACTATATATTCTGTATTAAATGCTCCATTTTCTTAATATTTTTCTATATTACTAAACTATTTACTGTTATAAATACCTTCTCTCAAGTTTGTATCCCAAAACTAAAAAATATCAATTGTAGAAAATACTGAAAAAAATATTAATACATATGATAATAAATAACTAATAGTCACTTAAAGATATAAATAATACATAAAAAAATGGAAGCCAATCATTTTTTTGGCTTCCAGGAATTGAGAGTTTGAGTTATGTGTACATTTTAAGAAAAATAATCCATTCAAATAATTGAGATTACTTACGGTTGATAGGTTTCATTCACTATATACATATAAATATATTAGTAATAAAACTGTTTATCGTTACTTATTCATTTTCCACACTAGCTAAAAGCTTGGAAATCTTGTTAGCTCTTGTTGAAGGAAATACTATACTAGCTTTTATATTTTCGGGAGAAGTAAAAGCCTAGATAAATTATATTGGTAAAATTTACAGTTTTAATTTATCAGTTTTACCTTCTTTGGAAAAAGAACCACCATTAGTTACGATAAAATCTATTTTTTAACTAATAACTTACATGCCCCATTATAAGATTGCCTGCTCAATCAAATTTATTACAGTCATCAATACTTAAACATTATCTTTGACCTCACTGATAAACTTTTTATTTCATCACCTTTATTGCTGCTATTTATAATTTAATCTATAGAAGATAAATAAGTATGCCATACTGGCATATTTATTTCAAAGATATGATGAATAGATATCTAATTTCCTAGACTTTAATAATTATATTGCTTTGGCACAAAGCAACAAGCTTTGTAAGCGCTTCTAATAACTATAAGTTGTGAAATTCCATATTCCTATGAAGTACAAAATATGGTTATTTAGTACCTGTTATGCCAAATTATTAGTTTAAACGAAAATTATGCTGTTAAATCAAAGCTTAAATTTTTTGAATTGCGATATTATGCTAGGTGATTGATACCCTTATAGAAAACTAAAGTCACATTTTTATTAATATCTTGATATTCTAGATTTAAATTTTTCAAAATAGATGCTATAATATAAAACCTACAAAGAACGAACACAAACAAGAAACAAAAAACAAGCTCTAAGGAGTTTATAGAGTAAAATGCATTACTATCGAAAGGTTTTCGTTAGTAATAAGTAAAACCTGTCATACAAATGCATAAAATGATGACAGGTTAATAATAATAGTTGAGAATAGCGGTCGCTTTTTCTCAAGATGACCTAGATTCTAATTGAACTTGTAAAAATTAAATGGAAGATCTTGATTTTCTTCCTCCTTAAAATCGGGCTTCATTGATTGATATTCGCGGACTTGGATTTCTAGCCATTTGTCAATATTAGCCCCGCCACGAATTTCTGTTTTTTGTTTGCCAACAACTTCTAGATAAGCCAAGTCTTTAATTTTATTTAAACAACTTGGTGACATATTGCGATCTTTTCTTTGGTTTGAACCCTGCTTGGCTATTTTGATATTTTCATTTTGCTGTGGCTTTGATTTTTTTGGAGAATGTTCTTTAATCAACCTGTTGTAAGTGCGGTAGGGGATGTAATGTAGAGGGTTGTAGCCAGCAAAGCGAAGCATTAAAACACAAGCCCAAGAATACTTGCCTGCTAGAATTGCCTCAACTACTTGGTCGAATTGTTCTGAATGTATTGTCTTATCTAAATTACTACTAATACCTATTGACTCTTGATTCATGGTGTTGTTTATCTAGAAAAAATTCGCGAAAGCCTCTATACGTCTATTTGTCTGAGAAAATTGGAAACAGTTTTAAATTGTTAAATAAGCATCCGAACAATCAGGTAGTTATTTGCAATTAATACACTAACTGTATTATTTATCTTTAACAAAAAAATTTGCTTGTCCATTTTCATGTAAATAATTACCTTTACCTCGACCATCGCAATTTAACTTTACAAGCTTCAGCTACTTTTTATTCTCTAAATTGCGTATCTTCATAGGTAGAAGCGGCTTTTTCATGCATCAATAGACAAACTCGACCGGTTAAAAGTGTAAGTGGTATTTTAACTTTGCTTTCTTCGTTAAAAATAGTTAGAAGCCAGGAAAATGACCAATTGATTGGTGATACAGCGGTGTTATCGTAGAAATATTTTTTAACCTCATGTCGGCTTGTATCTATCAGAAATTTAGGCTCCATAGGATTGCTGACTTTTACCACCCACACTTTTGTTTTTCTGAAAAAGCAAGTAATTTGTCTAATTTCTTTTGCTCTTCTTTTGCTCGCAGAAATCATCACAAAATTCATGCTAACCCATAAAACTAAAGAAGAAACTACTTCCCAAGACTTATTTAATAATGCCCGCAACAATACACCTAAGAATCTTAGAGTTGAAGGGGCTATCTTAAGTGTGAATAAGCTATTAGCATTAATTGTATTTAGCGCATTTAGAAAAGCTAAGAAAATGAAATTAACCCCGGATATTTTCAGCTTCTGGGGAAATAAACGTTCTTTGGGATGCAAACTATGCTGGTTCATCCCTAAAATGCCTGCTGGCCATAAATTTTCGACTGCATTTAACCTGACGATCCTTTCCATTAATTAAACCTTTGGGCAAAAACCCGACTTTCTTACTTGAAGAAAGAATGGTTGGGGCTGCCAAAATATAAAAATTACGGTGACACTAAGTTAACAAGAGTACTAAGATGCCTAAAAAAATTACCCAGGGCCATTTGATATGACTGGTAACAAAAAATTGACCTTTAGTACTTGGTAGAAGCAATTTATATAAACGTTTAATTCCCCAAACTCCTAATTCAATTACTTTACCCTGATAAAAATTCGTATAAATAGAAACTATTTAATTTTAGGAGTATTTATGTGAAATTTCTTATTTTTAGTATAGCAAATAAAAGTTCTTCATCTTTAATCGTTGATAACAACATTAGTACTTATACTATTTTTTGTCTTAAATGTCATCTGTCGAATAAAATGCTTTCTTGCATTAAATCTACTTAATATAATTATACGAATACTTAAGTATTGTGCAACTTTAAATTTTGTCCTTTAGCTATGATTTGATGAGGGGTAAGACCCCCTAAGGTAGGTTATTGTTGAAGTAAAATTTATTTTTGGTTTAAAAATTATTAGCTTTATGTTTATATACGACTTTTTATTATCGGCAAATATACATAGTATTCTAAGGCTTAAAGGCTATTTATTTAATTTAAATATTTTTAAAGCTATTTATAGATTATTCTATTAGTAATTATTAGTAAAAATCCTTGATATGTAAAGACTTTACTGAAATAAATTATGCACATTTTTTTGAATTTATAGTAAATTTGAGTTTAGCTGATGTGAATTTAATTTTAAAAATAGTTGTAATCAATACAAATTTTATGTATTTTTGTTAACTATTTTTTTTTAAATATGCAAGCTAATAAAACACCCATTATAAAGATGTAATGAAAGTTGTATATAGATTGTATTTTTGTTGAATTTAATTTCTATCGTGAATAAATACAAATAATTTTTATAGCTGGTATATCAGCAAAAATATTGGCACATTATTTGCTGATAATATAAAAAAACTGATGACGAATACAAGTGAGATTACATATCTAGTTGCTGTTGTATTAACCTTGAATAGATCGTACTTCTTGCCATTAATTCTTCATGAGTACCTTGGTCTGCTACAATACCTCGATCGAGAACCACAATAGTATCGGCATTTTTGATAATACTGGGATGTTGGGTAAATATAAAAGTAGTGGGAACTCCTTCGGAAGTATCAATCAAAGCACAATTAAGACGAGCTAAATTTTGTCGAAACTGATACTCGAAAGGTGTATCGACACAATTGTTAGGTTCATCGAAAATTAAAATACTTGGATTTTTGACTAAGGCTCTAGCAATAGCTATTTTTTGCACTTGTAAACTGGGGAGTATTGTTCCCCCTTCTCCTACAATAGTGCTATACCCTAAAGGTAGGGATTCGATAAAAGCGTGCGCTCCCGCAATTTTTGTCGCAACTTCAACCTGTTCAAGAGAAAATTCTTGATTGTACAAAGTGATATTTTCTAAGATACTTCCCGAAAACAGGAACAATTCCTGCGGTATCACGCCTAATTGACGACTTAGAGAATAAGGAGAAACATCCACAATGTCATGTCCATCAATTAGAATGCGCCCGCTATCGGGATGATACAAGCGAGTAAGCAATTTAATAATCGTACTTCTTGCACAAGCATTACCTCCGACGATAACGATAGTTTGTCCCGCTTTAACGCGAAAAGAAATATTTTGTAAAATATTTTCTGCTTGTGATAATAGTTTGTTTGTACCTAATTCGCTAAAACTTACATTTTCAAAATACACCTCGCCGCGAATAGCAGGCAGCACCGTTAAAACTTTTTGTTGATTTTCTGCTCGCTTAGTAGCTAAAACATCATCGAGCTTTTCAATAGAGGTAACTATTTCAAAAAATTCATCCCGTAACTTTACTAATCCCAATATTGGGTTCACCGTATTACCGATAAGCATGTTGAACGCAATAAATTCACCTACAGAGATTTGAGAATTTATCGTCATTTTGGTGCCCCAATACAAAACGGCAGTATTGCCGAGGTGCTGAATCAAACTATTTGCAAACTGTAAATAATTAGTTAAGTTTCGACCTTTTTGGCGGGTTTTTGTCATCTGAGTAAAATATTCTTCCCAGCGCGCTAGCAAAGAATTTTCGGCATTCTCAGTTTTGATTGTAGTTATACCGGTTATCATTTCTACCATCGCGGAGTTTTGTACTTTAAAATCAAAAGAATATTGATGCTCGATTTTTTTGATAAGTAAGCCCGAAAACACCAAGAGAAAGATGGTTGCTAGAATAAAACTCACCACAATCAAAGTAAGTTGCCAACTGTAATAAGCCATTAGCCCAAAGTAAACAACCGTCATTAACCCATCCAAAAATGTAGTTATAGCTTTACGGGTTAAAAAGCGATGAATTTTGGGATTTTCTTGAATTTGGTACAGAATATCCCCTATTGTGCGGGATGCAAAAAAAGATAATGGTAATTCCAAGGTACGAGCGATAAAATCGCCGGTTAGAGTTTGATCTAAGCGGTTGGATAAATAGTCTAGGAAATACTGACGCACTGAGGTTAAAGCAATACTTCCAAACCCAAATACAAGAAAACCGAAAGCAAAAATATTTATTGAATCTAAGCCAGAGCCAGCGATAAACGCATCTATTACAGTTTGAGCTAGTACTGCCGGAACTATTCCTAAAAAAGGTAACAATATTGAAAAAACTATAATTTTAGCGAGCAGAAGAAGATTATGCCTGAAAAAACTGGAAAATCTTTGCAAACTAATAGTTTCATTCTTATTATCGTAAAAAATCTTTGTTGGAGATAAAAGTACGCCATATCCAGTAAAACTAGCTTCAAATTCCTCACAGGAAATCCATTTTTTGCCTATAGCTGGATCTGAAACTAATACAAATTCTTCTTTAATTTGCCATACAACTATATAGTGATTTCCCTGGTAATGAGCTATCCAAGGTGATGTTTGCGACTTTAATTGATTTAAGGAACCTCTGACAGCGAAAGCCTGATATCCCAAGTATTCAGCAGCATTAGCTAAATCGCTTAATTCTGCACCCATAGAATTGATGTGTGCAATAGAACGCAGACTGTTTATACTAAAACGTTTACCCCAGTATTTACTAATCATTGCCAAGCTTGCCGCACCGCAATCTGACGAACTTTGTTGTTGAATAAAAGGGTAAATTCTAAACCAGCTTCGCGGAGGGTGTTGATTTCTCAATGCAAAACTGTCATCGCTGCACTCGGGGACTTCCTGTTGATGATTTTTCTCAATATCTGAATCATTATCAGCGCTTTTGAAATCCGATACAATCGTCTTAACTAAATCAAAATATTGTTTGGGTAGATAAAAAAGCAATAAATTAGTTCGAGAAACAAAATCCGATTGAATTGTATGGGGATACCCCCAGCTTTCTCCGATTTTCGGTGGGCGATTTGTTCCCGAAATGCTCTCAATTTCTCCACTGGCAAGCCAAAAATAACCTTCACAGAAAGATGTAGCCATCAAACTACAACCTGCATCAATTTTAGTGCAAGCAACATAAGGTAGTATTTTTTGCAAATTAAAAGTATTTTGCGAGCGAAATTGTGTAAGAGTTTTGAAAAAAATCAACTTTTGAAGTGCTTGACTTATTTGTGAAAAATAATCGAACAAAGCAGGGTAACGCTGCAACCAAACATCAAGTTCCCTTACAGAAATTTGAAAAAGTATTCCAGGAGTAGATGCGATAGCTCGATACTCTTGATATTGACTGCAAAATATATTATCCCCTCCAAAAATTTGATTTGGATAAAGTAATTGAATTGATACTTCCTTTCCTAAGAATGTATCAAAGGCTAGCAACCGGATTTGCCCTTGATAAAGCAAGTAAACAACACCACCCTCAACAGTTGAATCACCAAGGCAATTGTACTGAGTTAGTTCATCACCAAATTCAAACTCACGAGCTATCCAAGCTTCTTGAAACTCAGATGGGCAGTTAGTATCTTCAACAACTTGCTTCCAAAGCTGGTAAATAGCTTCGGAAGCAGCAGATGACGGAATATTTTCTGTATAATTATCCGATTTCTGAACTCCCAATCTTGGGTCCGAGTCCATGTTTAATCTCTAAATAAAGTAACTTTATTAACAATATTCAAAGTTTGAAGAGGTAGTTTAAAAGAGCTTCAAACACTATGAAAAATGTTCTATACTAATTGCCAACCACTTAATATTATCTTTACACCCATATCAATAAATACTAATTATTTACTTGTTTTTTATTTGTCAATCACTAGTGGCTTTTCGTACATTGAAAGTTTCAAATCAAACATTTATTGGGAGCATCCCATTTTCTTATTCTAGTAGAGCATTAATTACCATTAAATGCATTCTTATTAAATTTTTGCCCCTATCGTCAATAAACATCTTATACTTTATCAAAGTTTTAATTCTACTTTAATTAGTGTTCATTGTTTTCAGTAAAATAATTATGTATTTTTAGGTACAACTTATCAAGAGTAAATAATTTATAATCAGATACTTTTAGCATCAAATTTTTTGATAAAAGCACTGATACTATCTTTGTTTTTCAAAAATTTTGTTTAATAATCTGATTTCTGCTTGCGAAACTTGTTCATTGCGAACATATATTTAAGTATTATTAGCTGTGATTATAATTAGAGCTAATATGATTTGCATTTTAAAAATATAAATTTTATTTTTTTGACTTCAAAAAATAGCTTAAATATCAATAATTGGGATTGCCGAAATAGCATTGGATAGGTAAAAGGTCACAATTCCTCTGTAAAAAAAATGGGCAGGCGGCAAGCCTGCCCATTTTTTTTAGGATTACGTCGGTAATCAGTGATAGTTGACATACCTGCTCTGTCAAATCTAGACAAGCCGGACATCACTTCCTACTTCAGTGGGAGCATGGGAGCTGTTATCCCTCGATAGGCTTGCACGGCTGAGCCCTCCGCACTTCAAGATATTTGCTTCTTCCCTTTATCGTTGATAAATGCTTGGTTTTC
>JBCBPQ010000157.1:0-16865 GCA_039820645.1 Cyanobacteria bacterium J06633_8
GGATAACCTTTTTCTAGTCTTTCTTGAATAAGCAAATATTTTTGCTCTTGGTTTAAATTTCGATATTCGTACATAAATTATTAAATCTTAGTTCGTAGTTGCGCGGTGACTCGCCAAAAATGTTTGGCGAGTCACCGCGCAACTACGAACTAAGATTTAATAATTTATGTACGAATATCGAAATTTAAACCAAGAGCAAAAATATTTGCTTATTCAAGAAAGACTAGAAAAAGGTTATCCTCTACATTCACCACCACATATAATACAAGGAAGCGAATCTTATTTAATCACAGTTACTTGTTACGAACATAGAAATCGTATCAATTTAGAACAACGTCGTCAACAATTGTTAAATGAAATATTTAGTAAATTCATCAATCAAGGAATTGATATATTAGCATGGGTTATTTTACCAAATCACTATCATTTATTAGTTAAGAATATAGAATTTAAGCAGCTAGGTAAAATATTTCGTTCTATTCACGGGGCTCTTGCTCGTCAGTGGAATCTTGAAGAAAATACCACAGGTAAAATTTGGTGTGCTTTTAGCGATCGCGCTATTCGTTCCGAACGTCATTACTATACAACATTGAATTATATTCACTACAATCCGGTAAAACATAATTGGGTAAAATCTCCTTATGATTGGTGTGAAAGTAGCGTCCACTGGTATTTAAAAAATCATGGTAGAGAATGGTTAAGAAATTGTTGGGTTGAATATCCAATACGTCAATATGGAAAGGGTTGGGATGATTGTTCGTAGTTGCGCTTCAGCGCCAAAAATGTTGAGGGCTAACGCGCAACTACGAACAATTATTTGAATTAAGTTGGTTTGCTGTTCAACTTCTTTGGCAATTATTTGAATTAAGTTGGTTTGCTGTTCAACATGTTTGGCGAGTCACCGCGCAACTACGAACAATTATTTGAATTAGATTCGTTTGCTGTTCAACATGTTTGGCGAGTCACCGCGCAACTACGAACAATTATTTGAATTAAGTTAGTTTGCTGTTCAACATGTTTGGCGAGTCACCGCGCAACTACGAACAATTATTTGAATTAAGTTGGTTTGCTGTTCAACTTTTTTGGCGAGTCACCGCGCAACTACGAACTCTTTTATAAACATCACTGTAGAATAAAATTGAAAGTCACTATTCTTCTTTTTCCTAAATCCATGCCCTTCGTCTTTCGCCATTAAATACCACACTGGTACATCATTTTTCCTTACCGTTTCTACTATTTGCTCGGCTTCTATTAAAGGTACTCTGGGGTCATTTTTTCCGTGAATCACGAATAAGGGCACTTTGATTTTTTCGGCATTATTTGTCGGAGAAATTTTCTGCAAAAACTCCCGCATTTTGGGATCTCTTTCGTCTCCATATTCCACTCGTCGCAAATCTCTGCGATAACCTTTAGTATTTTCTAGGAAAGTAACAAAGTTAGAAATTCCCACTATATCTATTGCTGCTTTGATTTTATCGCTGTACTTCGTCGCTACAGCCAAAGACATGTAACCACCATAACTTCCCCCGGTAACTAAAATTCTATCTGCATCTAATTCCGGTTGCGTCGCTATCCAATCCAGTAAAGCACCAATATCTTTAACTGAATCTTCCCGACGAAAACCATTATCTAATTTAGTAAAAGTTTTACCATATCCCGTCGAACCCCGCACGTTAGGAAATATAACTGCAACCCCCAATTCATTTAGGTAGTAATTATAACGTCCGAGAAAAGAAGGACGAAATTGCGATTCCGGACCGCCGTGAATGTTTATTATTACCGGACGTTTTCCTGTAAACTTAGCCGGAGGAGGATATAAAAAGCCGGAAATTGTTCTACCGTCGAAACTCTTCCATCTTACCAATTCGGCATCTGAGAAATTACTAGTATTTATTCCCCCAGTTTCGCTTAATGTCCAACGTTCAACTTTGTTATTACGAATATTCAAAGAATATGCATCCGCTGTTGACTTAGCAGAAATCAGCGTAAATCCTAAGTCACGGTTATTATTATGCCATCTGATACCGTAAACTTGACCGATAGGCAGCTTCGGTAAACGTTTAAAACGACGGGTAGCAGTATTTAATATGTGTAATACTCCTGTACCATCTTCATTGGTGACAAAAGCTAAGTAATTACCATCATCTGACAAATCAAAATCTGTGACATCCCAACGAAATTTTTTGCTGAGATATGTATGCTCTAAAGTATCTAGTTCAACATAAGCTAACCGGGAAAACTCTGAATCTTTATCAGTGATGACATATAAGCCCTTGCCATCTTTACTAAAATAACCGCCATCGTAAGAAATCTTTTCCTCACCTTCTTTAGGTAATAACCTTTGTTTTTCACCAGTAGAAGTATCTATTAACCACAGATAACTTTCATTCACCGAAACATACTGCAATGCTAAATACTTATCATCATTGGTTGACCAATCCAAACCGTACCAGCCACCACCTTCATTTTGGGTTAATAACTTATTGCTTGCGGGAATTTGCGGATTAATAATGTAAAAATCAGCATCATTACCCGTGCGACGAGTAGAAGTGTAAATCATGCGATCGCCACTACTAGACCAGACACCACGACTGTTTTTTGACTCACCATCAGTTAATAAAGTGACTTCTCCAGTATCTAAGTCATAGCGATAATTTTGGTTAAATTCATTACCGCCAGCATCTTTACTAAAAACAAAATAATTACCATTAGAAGGTTGAAAACTGGCACCGCGAACGGGTTCGGGAAAGAACGTTAACTGTTGACGAGTACCCAGGGGAGATTTTACGTAATGTGTTTGTCGCGTATCTGCAAAGCGTGTAGAAATGAGCATTTCGCGCTTTGTGGGATGCCAACTAGAAATACCAGCAGAGCGGAATTGAGTATAGCGTTCGACTTTCTGTACTATATCTGAGGGAATTGGCGGAATTCCCTCAACAACAAGATTGTCTCCAGGAGTAATAGGAGTAACGGCAGCAACCATCGGGATAGGTAGTAAGATTACTGCAAGCAGAGTAGCAAAAAATAAAGATAAAAATCGCATTTAATAATTATAAATTGGGAATTGAGTAATGAGTAATGAGTAATGAGTAATGAGTAATGAGGATAAGTAACTCCTAACTCCTAACAACTAACAACTAACCACTAACCACTAACAACTAACAACCAAATATTGATAAGATGCTCGTGGTTATGGGTTTTGAAGATGACAAAGCAACACGATAAGATTATAATTTTTGATTGCGACAGTACTTTGAGCAGTATTGAAGGGGTTGATGAGTTAGCACGTGTTGTTGGTGAGTCAGCAACTCAAGAAATTGAGAAAATGACTTCTGAAGCTATGGAAGGGAAGATTACTTTAGATAGTATTTTTGCAAGACGTTTGGAAATTATTCAACCTACAGCCAATTCTGTCTCGCAAGTTGGTAAGTTATATATCGATACAGTTGAACCATACGCCAAGCAGGTAATTGCTACTTTGAAAAATCGAGGTTGGACACCAATTATTTTGAGTGGTGGTTATCGTCAAGCAATTAAACCTTTAGCCGATTATCTTGGTGTAGAATTTATCGAAGCTGTTGACCTTTATTTTAACGAAGATGGCAGCTATCGCGACTTTGACCGCAATTATCCCTCAACCCGTAACGGTGGTAAACCCGAAGTTGTCAAAAGTTTACGAGAAAAATATTCTCCTAGCAAAATTGTAGCGATTGGTGATGGTGTCAGCGATTTAGAAAGCAAACCCGTTATTGATATGTTTATCGGGTTTGGTAGATATGCACTCAGAGAAAAAGTTAAGCAGGAAGCTGATTATTTTATTACTGATTTACAAGAAGTTGTTTCTTTAATTGGTAATTGGTAATTGTCATGGTACTGTTTTTAATTTTTAAACGCAGAGGTACGCTGAGGTAAACGCCGAGGAACACAGAGGTTTATCAAATAACTGCTACAATGATTTTTGCTATCTTCTCCGAAAATCTTCGGATTATATAAACCAGCATCAATTACTTACTTAAATGGAAAAACCCTTTAATATTCCTCTTTCCAAGGGATTAACAGCACCAGCAATTCGAGTCAAGTCCCCACAAGATTTATCCGATGCTATCCATCAACTAAATCTTCGCAATTCTCGTCCGGTTTTAGTAATTGTCGGTGGTGCAAGTAAAATAAGTGAGTCCGATTTAAATCGTCTGCGTTTATTATTTATCAAGGTACTGGCTCCCCTAGCTGAAGATTTGGGAGCGTCAGTTGTTGATGGTGGTACCGATGCTGGGGTAATGCAAATGATTGGTAGAGCTAGGGTGGAAACGGGAGCTACATTTCCCTTAATTGGTGTTACTCCAGTGGGAAAAATCGCTCTTCCCAATCAAAATCCTCCCGAAGAAGTCACACCATTAGAACCAAATCACACTCATTTTGTGTTAATTCCTGGTTGCGAATGGGGTGATGAATCCCCTTGGATAGTTAATGTTGCAACTGCAATCGCAAACGGTTCCCCTTCAGTTACAGTGCTAGTTAATGGTGGAGAGATTAGCAAAAAGGATGTTTCGGAGAACTTAAAAGCTAATCGAACGGTGCTTGCTGTTGCTGGAAGTGGAAGATTTGCTGATATACTTACAGCAGCTCTACATGCAGAAACTAGCGATCGCCAAGCCTCGGAGTTAGCTGCTTCTGGGTTGATTAAAGCAATTGACCTCAAAGATAATTTTGATAACCTAACTCAATCAATTAAGTCATATTTCTTGTAGGGTGCACTCACGGCTCTAGTACAGCGCGGCGTAAATAAGGCAACCATTAAAAATGGTTGAAAAGCCGAAGATTATCAAACTTCTTACTTCTTACTTCTTACTTCTTACGAACGCAAGCGGTACTAGTAACTTCGGAAGAGATTGATAACTAGAAATTGCCGTGACGCACCATTCCTATAATTAAATAGCTCTGAGCCTATTAATTCAAATCAGGATTTACGCAATTGTCACAACTCTCGGATGGTGCGTGACACTACAACCCTGATTATTACGTTAAAAATTTAATTAAGTGTCACAGCACCCTACCAGAAAATGTGCCAGTTGCGGCCATTTATGTCAAATTTTATACCATTATCAAAAAGCTCAAAGAAACCCGGTTTCTTGTCGTGAAAGCAGTATTATCTCCTGGTAAAATCGCAAAGAAACCGGGTTTTTGATACTGTTAAAAAATATCTAAGACTTTTTGGTAGTAGTGCTTACAGGAGGTAGCATTTTTGAGCTTTCCGAAACAGATGAAGAGGAAGTTGAACCAGATGAAGTGGAAGTCATTGATTTCTGTTTGTGTTCCTCAAGTTTATCGTGAGTAGCACTTTCTTTGGCTAATTCAACTATGGCTTGTACATCTTGTTGGATAAACTTTTCAACCCGGAAAGCAAAGGTAGGATATCCTTGCTTGTGGTCAGAATATTGTTGATAAGAACCAGTCAATTGCACGAATTTCCACATTTCGCTTTTTAAAGATTCGGCTGTTTGCCGATATAGAATATGTTTATCTTTAAAACTGAAATATTCTTCAACTGCTGCACTAATTGCAACCATCTGACTCAGTCCAAAGGTTGCCCACCCTCCATATCTAGCGACATCGTTTTTATTGAAGTTCAAACTTACTAAAGCTGGAATTATCACCCCACCAACAATTGTCATCAATCGCAGACGGGTTGACCATTTTTTTGTGTTTCCGGCTTGACTTTCCAGCCACATTATTTGATCCAACCACCGGGATTTCATAAACTGCTTTTGTAACTCGGAAAGGTCGAGTTTATTAATTAGCTCGGTGAATTCTTTTTTTATGTATTCCTGATAAGAATTTTTTTTAGCCATTAGTCATTAGTTGTTAGTTGTTAGTTGTTAGTTGTTAGTTATTAGTTATTAGTTATTAGTTACTAAGTCGCTATAGGATAAATCTAGGAGTAACTCCAATGAATGAAATCACGAAAACATTTTTATTCCATTGTCCACAGGTTTTTACACATGTTTATTTTTTGGTAAAAATCCTTAGTTCATCTAGTAATCCTTTTACTCATAAACCATAACTCATAACTAAATATATTTACTTTTAGCCTATTCTAGTACAACTTACAAAGTAAAAAAAATACATTCTATTGAATTTCAATAGGTATCAAATATAGATACCAATATACAAATAAAAGTATTTTGAAATTTATTGAGGATGTTACAAATCAGAGTATCATTTTTGTCTGAATGCCATATACTGAGGTGTAAAGATTTTCCATAGTCTTAATTTATTATTCATAGATTTGGGAAGTTACAGGTTAATGACTAAAATTTTTGATGCCTTCATCTCTTACGGACGAGCCGATAGTAAGGATTTTGCGACTAAACTCCAAGCTAAATTGAACGAACAAGGGTTAAATATTTGGTTTGACTTTAATAACATCCCCCTAGGGGTAGATTTCCAGAATCAAATTGATGATGGTATCGAAAAGGCTAATCATTTCCTGTTTATTATTAGTCCCCATTCTGTCAATTCACCCTATTGTCTCAAAGAAATTGAGTTAGCAATTAAATGTAATAAACGGATTATTCCTTTATTACATGTGGAACAAATCACTAAGGAAACTTGGCTTTCTCGGAACCCGAATGGTACTGATGAAGAGTGGGAAGTATATCAAAGTCAAGGTAAGCACACCTCTTTTCAAAATATGCATCCAACCATTGGTAAAATTAATTGGGTGTATTTTCGAGAGGATAAGGATGATTTTGAGCAGTCTTTTGCTGGATTGATTGAATTATTACAGCTTCACCACGATTATGTGGAGGAACATACAAAGTTTTTAATCAAAGCTTTAGATTGGGAAAGACATCAAAAAGAAACTAGGTATTTATTAACTGGGGGAGAGAAAAAACAAGCGGAAGCTTGGTTAAAAATACGCTTTAATGATGAACAAGCACCTTGTCTTCCCAGTGATTTGCATTGCGAATATATCACTGAAAGTATCAAGAATGGTAATAATTTGATGACTCAGGTGTTCCTATCCTATGCTGATGAGGATAGGGAAATAATGAAGCGGGTTCGCAATAGTTTGAGGCGGGAAAGTATTACAGTTTGGACGAACACTACAGATATTCAAACTGGTGAAGATTTTGGGGAAGCGATTAATCGAGGTATCGAAGAAGCAGATAATATAGTTTATTTACTTTCTCCTGACTCTATCAATTCGACTTATTGTCAGCAGGAATTGGAATTAGCAGCATCTCTAAACAAGCGGATTATTCCTTTACTGGTAAGAGATATTGAGTCAATGCAGTTACCATCACAACTGCAAGCTTTACAATACATCGATCTGACTGACAATCTCAAAGATGAGGATTATTTCCTAGATGAAAGTCAATTGTTGAAGATTTTACATGAGGATGCGGCTTACTACAAAGAGCATAAAATTCTGTTGACTAAAGCACTAAAGTGGAAGCAACAGCAAAATAATCCCAGTATTTTACTCAGAGGATATAACTTACGCAGCGCCGATACTTGGTTGAAGGTGGCTCAGAAAAGGATACATCATCAACCTATTGGGCTACAGGAAGAATTTATTAATGAAAGTCTGAGACAACCACCCTTAGAATCCCTAGATGTATTTATTTCCTATTCTCGTGCGGATTCTGACTTTGCTCGTAAAGTTAATGATGCTTTGCAAATACAGGGTAAAACTACTTGGTTCGATCAGGAAAGTATTGCTTCGGGGAGTAATTTTCAAGAAGAGATTTATCGAGGCATAAAAGCTTCTGACAACTTTCTATTTATTCTTTCACCGCGTTCGATAAATTCACCTTACTGTAAAGATGAGGTGGAATATGCTGCTTCTTTGAATAAACGTTTTATTACTCTATTGCATCGTAAAATAGACACCAGCGAATTGCATCCAGAGTTAGCTCAGGTACAGTGGATTGATTTTAATCGCAGTCAAGAGGATTTTAATACCAATTTTAATCAATTATTGAGAACCATAGATACCGATAGAGAGCACGTTCACAGTCATAGTAAATGGTCTCAGAGAGCTTTAGAATGGGAAGAAAAAGATAAAACTGATGACCTATTGTTGCGGGGTAGCGAATTTTTGCTGGCTCAAAACTGGTTAGAAGAAACAGAGCGACAAAATAAAAAACCAGCAGCGACTCTTGCTCAAAAAGCTTTTATTCAAGCAAGTCAAAAAGCTCTTGAAATTGAAGCAGCAGCAGAAAAACGCAGACAAGCAGAAATGTTGCGTTTACAGGAAGAAAAGACAAAGCAAGCTGAAGCAAGATTACAACAAGAGAAAAAGAATGCTAGACTGCAAAAGTTTTTTCTGATTGCTGTGAGTGTCGGATTATTCGCTGCTGTTGGTTTGGCTGGATGGGCTATTCGTCAGAAAAAAATGGCTGACAAAGCTCGGGAAGCTCAACTTGATTCTATCAGTCGATTTTCATTACGATTATCTGAGGACAACCTTAATTTTGATGCTCTCATCGAAGCAATTAGTGTAGGAAGTCAATTACAAGACATTGGTAAAAATGCAAATCCCAAACTTAGAAGTGAGATTTTAACAGCTTTACAGCAATCAGTTTATGGAAATTGGTTCAGAGAGCAAAATCGATTAACAGGTCATAAAGGTACGGTTTTTGATGCAGCTTGGAGTCCCGACGGTAAGAAAATAGCTACAGGAAGTGGAGATGGGAAACTCAAACTTTGGAATCTTAAGGGTGAAGAAATTAAAAGTATACAAGTAGGTAGTGATGATAATAAAATCTATGGCGTTAGCTTTAGTCCTGATGGTAAATTGATTGCGATCGCGAGTGATGATAAAATTGTAAGAATATGGGACTCGGAGTTAAAAGAATTAAAAACTATCAAAAAAGCCCATCAAGATTTAGTTTCCAGCGTAACTTGGAGTCCCGACGGCAATATACTTGCTTCTGCAAGTGAAGATAAAACTGTTAAACTCTGGGATAAGCAAGGAAAACCACTCAAAACTCTTACCGGTCATCAAAAAGGGTTGAGGAGCGTTAGTTTTAGTCCCAACGGTAAGATAATTGCCTCAGCCAGTGAAGATGGTACTATCAAACTGTGGAATGTTAATAGTCGTAGGTTAATTCAAACTATAAAAGCGGATAAAAATAATTCCAAAGTATATAGCGTCAATTTTAGTCCCGATGGGAAATCTATAGTTTTTGCAAGTAATGGTAGCAAAAACACCGTTAAACTGTATAACTTAGGGGAAAGAAGACCAAAAACCATTGCCAAGCATAAAAGTTTAATTTGGAGCGTAACTTGGAGCCCCGACGGAAAAACTATTGCTTCTACTAGCGATCGCAGTGTTAAACTCTGGAACAAACAAAAACAACTCCTGGAAACCCTATACGGTCATACTGGTTCGGTCAAAAGCATCAAATTCAGCCCTGACGGGAAAACTATTGCTACAACTAGCGAGGATAATACAGCAAAGCTTTGGAGTCGTTGGGGTAAAAAACTCAGAAAACTCAAGGCAGACAGTGACACTAAGGTTTGGAGTGTTGTTTGGAATCCCCAAGGAAATCAAATTGTTTCAGCAAAAGCGGGAAATAGTATCAAACTCTGGACTAAACAAGGGGAAATTATTCCCACTAACATGAAACATCAGGATGCAGTTTCCAGTCTCAGTTTCCATCCCCAGGGTGATATTATTGCTTCAGCCAGTAAAGATAAAACCATCAAACTCTGGAGCAATGAGGGTAAAGAACTGATAAAAATTCAGGGACATGATAAAGCAGTGTGGAGCGTCGCTTGGAGTCCCGACGGAAATTACATTGCTTCTGGTAGTAGTGATAATACCATCAAACTTTGGAGCGAAGAGGGTAAATTTATCCGCAACATCGGTAAACATGATGCTACAGTCTGGAGTGTAGCATGGAGTCCCGACGGAAATTATATTGCTTCTGGTAGTAGTGATAATACCGTCAAACTTTGGGACAGATCGGGAAACTTAATTAAAGAGGTGGGAGAACATGACGCTTCGGTAGCAAGTGTAACTTGGAGTCCCGACGGAAATATCATTGCTTCTGGTAGTAGTGATAATACCATAAAACTTTGGAGCAAGGAGGGTAAAGAGCTCAAAACCTTCAAAGGTCATAACAATGACATTATTAACATCGCTTTTAGTCCCGATGGAGAAAAACTTGCTTCTGTTAGTAAAGACTTGACAGTGAGACTTTGGAACAAAGAGGGTGAAGAATTACAAATCCTCAACGGACATCAAGGACGAGTCACAAGTGTAGCTTGGAGTCCCGACGGTAAAACCCTTGCCACCGCTAGCGATGATAAAACAGTAATTCTGTGGAACTTAGCAGATTTTGAATTAGATAAATTAATGCAAGATGCTTGTTCTAAAGTGAAAGATTATTTTGAATCCAATCCCACAGATAGACATAGAAATTTCTGTAAATAACAGTACCATGACAGAATGTAGAATGTAGGTTGGGTTAGGTTCAGGAACAATTTGATTGCAAACAAATAAATTAAATTTGAACCGTAACCCAACATCATATTCATGCATCATTATAATGTTGGGTTACGACACGATAATTTAAAAATTTCGTTATCAATTAAATTAGTTGTCGTGTCTAACCCAACCTACTAACTGTAGAGGAAAATAAATTCAAAAGTAGTTAACACCAGGGTGCGGCTATTTCCTCTAAGTTGTACTCTACGAGAAAACTTCGTTTACTAACTAAATGAATGGTGCGTGACGGCAATATCAATTCTTTGGTTTATATTTTATAATTTCTTGTGGCCGTCACACACCCTACAATAATTTAATTTCCTATTTCCGTTTCTTTTTCACAAACCAAAGCAACAACAATCCACTTCCAGCTAACACTAATCCATTAGAAGGTTCTGGTGAACTGGCTTTTAAAGGATTACCAGGTTTAGTTAAATCTTCTTTTCCACTTTCTAATTTTCTATCAAATCTATCTTCTGACGCTTCTGCTTCTTTTAATAAACGTCTTTGTTCGTCATTTACTAACACTAACATAGAAGAATAAGGCGAAACTAGTTGATATTTCTTAGCTACAGCATGAATTGCATCTAAGCCTTTTAAGTTATCTAATTTAACTTGTTTACTCAATCCTCTAATTAATTGTCTGGCTGCGAGTTGTTGAAAATCGCTTTGCTGTTTTGATTTTTGGGTTGAATTATTCTGGGATTTTTCCAAATACCAAGCGTAACCATCAACTACGTCAATAGCTGAATCTCCCAACTTATTTTTTGTGGCAATTCTTTGCAATACCTCCGAAACTGAAGTCGAAACTCCACCACCGCTATCTTGAATTGCTTTAATAATTCCGTCGGTATAGGAGAAAGGTAATTTACCATTGTGTACCATCCACAAAGGTGCGGAAGTTTGGGGAATATCTTTGTTATTCTTGGATAATTCATAACTTCCTGCATCTGTTAACAGCAATACTGCATCATAAGATGTGTCTCCTCGTAGTTGATTGAATTGCTTCAACATTTCGGGGGTTTCTAAGCTTCCGTAAAAGGTGAATTTATCGGCTTTGAATTTACGAATGTCGTCTAAACGTTGGGGTTTTGCTTCTCCAGTAGCGGTAATATACAAATCTGCATCGTTATTTTTGTCATGTTTTTTCAGCCATGTTAAATTTTGCGATAATTCCTTGACGTGGGAATCCATGCTGCGAGATGAATCAAGAATTAAAGCAATTTTTTGATTTTGAGGTAAGGAATAATCTTTCTGAGATAAAGGTTTTGCCGTAATTTTATAACCTTCAGATAATTCAACTTCGTGAGATTTTGGTTGTGATTTTCCGACTTTGATATAATTTTCTAACCAAGCATCTTTATCTATTTTTACCTGTTTCCCATTGCGAATGCGCTTGGTTTTATTCGTCCAATATATATTACGCTTTTCTCCTAAAGTTGGTAAAGCTACACCTTTATCATCAACCATGACTTGATAAGTTAACCATAGATTCATTTCTGTGGGAACTGGCGGTTGATTTTCTATTTGTCGTACATTATTACGGGGAATCGGAAATGCTCTTAAGCGATAATGCAATGGTCCTACTTGTTCTAATAATGCTGGATCTACAGGACGTTCTCTTCTTACTTGAGAATTATACACCTTTTGTGCCGCACCTCTAGGAGAAACTGTGAATTCAAACCGTTTACTTCTATCGTTGGTGTCTCCTAACCATAAACCTGTAATTACTGCACTTTCTGGTAATGAAAAGTAATAAAATATTTCTTGAACTTCTGGTGTTTGGTTTTTATACAGTTCGTAGAGTTCAACTTCAGCGCTTGAGCCTTTTTGTTTGACTGTAATTTCCTGGGATTCCAACCAAACTTTTTTCTCGTTGATATTTAGTAAACCAGCTTTAACTTCTTGTTGGTTAAAAGTTGATTGTACGGCATGAGTAATTGCTGGTGCTTCAGCTTTTTGAATGGCTTTATCAAAAAAATCTTCGTAAAGTTTCTCTGCTTTCTCAATATCTCCTTCGGAACCATTATACAAAAAAGGTGAGATTAAAAAGTTGTAAACTTCCTGTACCGAATCCGCCGCCGGTTTATTTAATCCTAGAACATCGCGATACATGGCGCTGATATTATTACTATCTTTTCTACTACTCAGATAACGATAGGAAGATAAATAAGCATTTACCAAACCCGATTTAATTTCGTTGGATTTTGATAATAAAACTTGGCGGCTACTATCTGTAGTTGCAGAATTATTCAATAAGGAAAATGCCCGTACCTGGGGCTGTTGCTGTAAGGAAACAAACAATATTACAGAAGCAGTTAAAACCCCACTAATACCTGCTAAAGCCTTTTTCTTGCCATGTTGTGCCGCAAATTCTCGGATATTTTTTAGTCCGGAATAAAGATACATGCCCGACATTACTGAAGGCATGATAACGAATAAAGCACTACTTAAACCAAATAATAGGAAAAATAAAAGTACGTAAATTCCTCCGTAACTCACAGAAGATAAAAATCCATCTACCCATTCAAATGTGAAAAAACCTTCTACAATCGTAACTGCAAAGGGTAAAGCATAAAACAACATTAAAGCTCCTGCATACACACCAAACAGCATCATTAAACTGTTTGCTAGCATCTGCATCCACTGCAAACCTGTTTTACCTCGGTTGTTATAACCGTACAATAAATTTACGAAAAAGGCTGCAATAGATAAACCCGCAGTCGCGATAATATGAACGCTCGCCGGTGTCGTTTCTCGGATTATAAATAACCGCAAGCAACATAATACAAATAACGGTGCTTCTACACCATAAAATAAACGTATCAGCTGTAAAGGTTGTTTAAGAAATTTCTTAGCACCAATAATCGTACAAACTGTAGGAATTGCAATCAAAGTAACTACAGTTAAAGAAAATTCGGGTGGAGTTTCACCTGATAAAGTGGAAATAAATAAGAATATAGCTAGAAAAGGTAATATCCAGAAATATACTATTGTCAAAAAAACTAAATTCCATAGCCAAAAAATAGCTTGAAAAATTACATTCCAAAAAGTTTTCACTTTATACCCTCCAAAGCAGAACTTTATATAGCTGTTAATTGTATATCTACATAATCTACTTACAGAATTTCAGATTTACATTAGTAAATAATTCTATATCTTATAAAGTTTGTTTGAAGTTTGCTTAACTACTAGTCCACCAAGGCAACTATGCGCAGTTAATAACGAGAAAAAAATTTTTTTCTACCCCCTCTTCCCCCTCCCTAAACTGGCAAAGTTGGTTTAGTCGAGTACTAGTACCGCTTCGCGGAAGTAAGAAGTAATAAGTAAGAAGTAATAAGTAATAAGTAATAAGTAAGAAGTAAGAAGTAAGAAGTAAGAAGTAAGAAGTAAGAAGTAAGAAGTTCGATTTTCTAGACTTTTCAGGCATTTTAAATGGTTGCCTTATTTATGCCGTGCTGTACTAGCCCTATTACTTCTACCTGTAATATCTGTAAAAATCGAGACTCTTCCGAGAATGACAGAGGAGGGATAGATTGTTTTTTATTTTCATTTCTCGAAAGCTGCATAAAAATCAAACTCCAAACGTACACAAGAATAGTTGAAAGTTATATTGAGGTTTACAATAATTTGCACAGCGTCAATATACTTATAATTTACTGTTTTTATTACTACATATTACGAAACTTAATTGATGTAATAATACTTAACTATAATTACAAGACTAGCAATTGTTTGGATTAATTATGCAGAGAAAAAAAATTAAACCTAAGAGCAAAATTGTTACAGCCATCCGGCGTTGCAGGAGAATTTGCCAGTTTATATAATCGGGGATTAGTTGCACAAGTGGCTCAATTTCTTAACACTAATATTAACCCTATCTTCCCTTATCCCTTTCCAAATCATGAATAACAGTTTCGATATACCATTCTTCCGACATACCGGGATAATAATGTCTTGCTTGTTCGATTAATCTTTGTGCAATTTCCCATTGTCCACCGACTAATCTTAACAAGCGATAGCGCAATCTTTCATAATTATTTTTCTCATTCACTTCAGGAGCAGTAGTATTTAATTGTTTCAAACTTTTGGAAACTAGCTGATAATTATCCCAATCTTCCTGTTCGCAATATATACTTGCAGCCTGTTGAAAATCATTAATTGCTTGGGGAATTTCTTCCATCCGCAGATTACATAAACCGCGCTTGTAAAAAGCCGTCGCACTATTAGGATTCATTTCTAGCGCCGTATTATAATCTTCAATTGCACCTAAATAATGACCTATAGCTTGATAAGCATTACCTCTAGCAACATAAATTAAATCATCTTCCGGCTCTATTTTTAAAGCTTGATTAAAATCAGCGATGGCACCTTGATTATCTCCCATCTGTAACCTGGCTTTACCGCGATTGCGATAAACTACAGCATCATGAAAATTCAACTGTAGCGCTATATTAAAATCAGCAATCGCTTGCTGATATTTACCCTGCTTGCAATATACAACCCCGCGACAGCAATAAGCTTTCCCATCTTGAGAATCTGCTCTTAACACCCAATTCAAATCTTCCATCGCTTCGCGGGTGTCTCCCTTCTCTGCCTTTTCTAATAAAGACGTAAAATAATCCTTCTCAGTTATTAACGGCGTATTTTCTAATTGCCGCTTTTCTACAACAACCTCTTGTTTCCGGGGTTGTAGCTGCTTCACCTTCTCCATACACCGCTTTGCCTTTTCAGTATCCTTCTGCTCCAAATACAAATTTGCAGCCTTTTTAAAATTCGCGATCGCAGCGGTAATATTTCCCAACTTACGTTCTACCACACCTCGTAAATTGTAAGCACCAGGTTTACAAGAATTAATTTCAATAACTTTATTTACATCCTTCAAAGCACCGGGTAAATTCTTCAACGCTAAGCGAGCCAAAGCACGACTATAAAAGGCTTCAACATGATAAGAATCCCGCTTTAACACCTCATCATAATCAAAAACAGCTTGAGCTGCATGTCCCAAATCGTAGTATGCTAAACCTCGTTGATAATAAGCCTCAACAAACTCAGAATTCCCTTGCAGCGCTTTGGTAAATTCCTCAATAGCACTGGCATATTCTTTCTGCTTCGCCTTTCCCAATCCCTTATCAAAAAACTCTTGTTCCATAACAGTTAAATTTACTCAATTGATAATTATAGATACATATCCTAACCGACGAATTATGAATTGGGCATGGGGATTGGGGATTGGGCATTGGGGATTGGGCATTGAGTTTTAAATTCCTAACTCCTAAAAGACGTAGCAGTGCTACGTCTCTACAATCGTAACTAGCAACTGTTGACATGTCTGAATTTATCTACCGTTATCCAACTTTATATCCAGGTAAATTAGTTAAACGCTACAAGCGATTTTTCGCAGATGTAGAACTTGATTCTGGAGAAATTGTTACAGCCCACTGTCCAAATACTGGTCCCATGAAAGGCGTATACATTCCTGGAAATCGAGTTCAATTATCAAAATCGGACAATCCCAAACGTAAATTAGCTTACACCTGGGAAATGATTCAATTGCACGATAACGAACCAACTTGGGTAGGTGTAAATACAGGTTTACCGAATAAAATTATTAAAATAGCTCTACAAAAAAATATTTTTCCAGAATTAGGAAAATACGATGAAGTTAAAAGCGAAGTTGTTTACGGACAAGATAAAAAAAGCCGAGTAGATTTTTGCTTACTTCCTGCTCAACCAGAAATTAATTTATCAAATCAAATTGCGTTAACAAATAATTTAGAAGGTACAAATGAAGGTACAAATTCTGTAGCGACAAAGAATATAACGTTACCAAAAAATGATAATCGTCTGATATATTTAGAAGTCAAAAATACAACTTGGACAGATAAAAGATTAGCTTTATTTCCCGACACCGAAACCACAAGAGGACAAAAGCACCTGCGGGAATTAATGGCACTTTTACCCTCTTGTCGTGGAGTCATGTTGTATTTTATTAATCGTAGCGATTGCACCCATTTTGCACCTGGTGATAATGCCGACCCATTATATGGTAAATTGTTACGTCAAGCTGTATCTATGGGATTAGAAGTATTACCCTGTCGTTTTGAAACCACACCCGAGGGAGTTAAGTATTTAGGGTTAGCAGAATTGCAGCTTTAAACAGTTAACAGTGAACAGTGAACAGTGAACAGTGAACAGTGAACAGTTGAGGACTTTCCTAACCACTAACCACTAACAACTAACCACTAACAACTAACAACTAACCACTAACAACTAACAACTAACAACTAACCACTAACAACTAACAACTAACCACTAACCACTAACCACTAACCACTAACAACTAACAACTAACCACTAACAA
>JBCBPQ010000158.1:0-16776 GCA_039820645.1 Cyanobacteria bacterium J06633_8
TCCGATCTTGGTAAAGTTACTGTTTCTAACCAAAAATCTTCTATTCGTTTAACTATTTTGAATAATTGACTGATATTTCTTGACTTGGTGATATAACAGTTAACGTGTAAGTCATAACTGTGAAAAATATCATCTTCATTATGGGAGGTTGTCAAAACTATAACAGGAATGCGTTTTAATTTGGAGTCTGTTTTAATTTCTGCAAGAACTTCTCTACCGTCTTTTTTCGGTAAATTTAAATCCAAAAGAATTAAATCGGGGCGAGGTGCGCTATGATACTCGCCCTCCCGATTTAAAAAAGCCATAGCTTCTATTCCGTCTCTAACCGTGAGCATTTCATGGGCTAAAGAACTATTTTTGAAAGCTTCTTGGATAAGACGAACATCTGCTTTATTATCCTCTACCAAAAAGATGATTCTGGGTTTTTGTTCCGTTTCTACGCTCACGTTCGCGTCCTTTTAATGGAATAGTAAAATTAAATGTAGCACCTTCACCTAATTGTGATTCTACCCAAATATTTCCGCGATGGCATTCTGCGATTTTTTTACAGATGGCTAAACCCATTCCCGTACCTGGATATTCATCACGAGTGTGCAATCTTTGGAATATTACAAAAATGCGATCGCTAAATCGCGGCTCAATTCCGATTCCGTTATCGCTGACTGAAAATAACCATTCATCTTCTCCAGGAGATACACTGATATGAATTTCTGGTGATTTCTCGCTCTTGAATTTGATTGCATTACTAATCAGGTTTTGAAATAGCTGCATTAATTGAGTACTATCAGCCATAACGGTTGGTAATTCGTCGTGAGTGATTTTAGCACCCGTTTGTTCGATACGTCTGCGAAGATTATTTAAGGCTTTTTCTAAAGCTTCTTCTGCTGAAGTTAGTGTAAACTCAATACCTTGCATATCTACTTTTGAGTATGCAAGCACATCATCTATCAAGGTTTGCATTAAGCTGACTCCCCCGACGACATAACCAATAAATTCATCTGCATCTTCATCAAGGGCATTTTGATAGCGCATTTCCAAAAGCTGCACGTAGTTTGCTACCTGATTTAAAGGCTCTTGCAAATCATGAGAAGCAACATAAGCAAACTTTTTCAATTCAGCATTAGAACGTTCTAAGTCTGCTGCTAAAATTGCCAATTCTTCAGCTTGGCGCAATACAATATTAACTATGGCTTTTCGTAATTCTAATGCGGCTTTGACTTCAACATATTGCCAAGGTAAAGATGTTAACCTAACGGTTTGTTTCCACAATTCAAAAGATTTACGCGGACACAAACGTACATTTCCTTCTTCTTGGTTAACTTCAAATGCTTGATTGGGATTACCTCCCCAATTTACAGTTTGAATGACTTCAGGACGGAACCATAATACATAATTCCGTTTACCAATTGGAATCGCTAATAAACCGCTAGCAATATTTTTAAATTTCTCGGCATCGGCATAAAGTTCTGGAAGGGAATTAGTATGGAAAACTTCCTCATCACCATTTTTTTGCAGCCAGGTAACTAAATTATTTATCTCTTCTTCTTTAGGAGTCTCACCTACTAAAGTATAGTTACCGCCGAAACAAATTGCTGCACCTTGAGCGCTAGTTAAATCTAATAAATTGGGTTGATTTTTAACTAAACCAGCAATAAAATTATCTTCTTGAGACATATAATCAATCAAAGTCGATTGAATATAGGTTAATTTCATCCGATAATCATAATCTTCCGTTTCTTCTCTACTATAAATTTCATTAAATATCATTCTTCCTAAAAATTCGCAGGCTTTCCGCAATTCATAGGAAACAAATTTTGGTGTTTGATGGTGACAAGCAATCAATCCCCAGAGCCTACCATCTTTAATCAAAGATATAGTTAAAGAAGCACCTACACCCATATTATGTAGATATTCAATATGACAGGGATAAGGACTTCTCAAAGTAGAATTAATTAAATCAATCGGACGTTCTGTAATTGGATTTAATTGTGGAAATATATCTACAGATTCCCCGCTGCTATCCGGAATCAATCTAATTAAATTAGAAAGAAACATTTTTCTTGCTGGTTTGGGAATATCCGATTCCGGAAAATTCAAACCTAAATAAGGCTCCATACTTTCGAGCTTATCTTCAGCTAGCACGCAACCGTGGTTATGTTCGTTAAATTTATAAAGCATCACCCGATCGAATCCGGTGACTTTGCGTACTGTTTCGACAATAATTTGACAATAATCTTGAAGATTAGCAGATTCTTGTAATTTATTGATAGAAGCTTTAGCTAAATGATAAAAACTTAAAAAAGGAATATTGTCTTCAGAAATTGCTGGTTCTAATTCTAAAATTAAAATTCCTTCTGAATTGCGATGAAATACCGCATCAAAGACAGCATAATCTTCTCTTCTCTTTTTTATCCAAATTTTTGTAGGATTAGTAAAATCAAGGGAATCTTCTGCTAAACGAGATTTTATTCTGACGATTTGGTAAGGATCTAACAAATCTTCTAAGTTAGTTTCTAAAAGCGTTTCGAGAGGACAATCAAGCATCGAAGCCGCATTACGACTAACTTGTAAAATATTTAGTTCGGGTTCTTGAAGAACAATTAAGACACCATGATTCTGAATTTTGCTGTTTAGATTAATTACTGGTTCTTTTAAATTGGTTAAATTCAGAGATTTTGATTTTGAATCTTGTATCATCTTACTACTCCTATATTTTGCTCGGGACTAATTCATCACAATCGTCTACAACAAATAAATAAGATATGTTTTTTTTAGGATTTTTAAACTGCTAAGCACAACGGGCAGAGCAGTTAATTTTTGATTTATAAAAATAAAACTTGTTTTACTTTCCCTTTCCCAAAGGAGTATATTTATTTTACTTATGACTTACTTTTATTTCGCGTTACTAATATAGCAAACTACTATTAATATTTTCGATAAGAATTATCAAAGAATAGCTAGTTATGGTCGTAGTCAAAACTTCTAATAGATTAACTATGAAGTAACTTTTACAAATAAATATATACAATTAATAATTTATATTTCCTGCTTGAATCAGAACAATATACTTGTTGTAAGCATATATTGTCGCACTATCAACAATAAACGAACCGTATACTCCAGCGGAATAACTACTAACTGCGAACCGATTAAATCCAAGAGCTAAACAACATCCGCAACTTATAAGCATCAGTAGAAAGAGGCAAGCCTAAATATATCGGCATCCAAAAACCAAAAGCGATGATAATTAGAAAAACAACTGTAAGTCCAAAAGCCCGAAACTCTAAATTATAACTACGCAAGCATTTATCTATCAGCCAAGCCAAAGCCATAAATGCAAACACAACAGCAGTCATATAATGATATATGAAAACGCAACGATTTACTTTTACCCAAGGTAGTAAATTAGCTGCATAATTCCACATTAAATATAAAGCAATTCCAGTATCAACAGAAAACGAAGAATTCACAAATAAACGCTGTTGTTGAATAGAAGGAATTATTATCCGCTTAAGCAAAACTGCTACAATTAAAAACAATAAAGCCGCAAAACCAAACCACCATAACAATGGATTGCCCATGGCATGAACATCATATATAACTTTACCTGTATTTGAAGGTAAAGGTGGCCCGATAATTGCTACGGGTTCCCTTGCATTCGTTGCTGTTTGATAAAAATAAGCAATCGGACGAGTTAATAATGGCCATTTATACCAAGCCGCACAGTAAGGATGTATATCAGAAGTATTACCACCAAGACGACCGTGAAAAGATAAAATTTGGTGATGTACTTCTATAAATCCGTATTTAGGATTTTGTAAAAGATGGGGTATCCAAATTAAGCTGTAAGTTATTAACGGAATTATCCCCAAGTAAAATGCAGCAGTAAAAATTTTTAGTTTACCAATTTTTTGTAGCGGTAATACTAAAGCTTTCGCTGTAGCTGTCTGAGGTACAGTTAATGTGGCAGTAGAATTTCTTAACTCTGCTGTCGAAATATAATATGGATCGGTTTCTAAAACAATATTTGTACTATTTCCCGTATCTTTCGCTGTAAAATATTGTTTCAACCAAGCCAGCATCCAATTTAAATATATACCTATCAAAAAGAATAAACCATTCCACTTTGTAGCAATTGCCGCACCAAAGCTGATTCCAGAAAGTATTAAATAAAGCTGACGTTGTTTTTTAGTTTTTCCTAAAGCAAGCAATAATAACCACTGTCCCAACAATCCGAAAATAACTATATATTGATTAATTAAAGCATAGCGAGACTCAACTAAAAATATACCGTCGCAAGCTGTAAATAAACCAGCCAAAAGAGCAAAGCTACGACGATAACTTAATTGATAGGCAATTCCAGCAACAATCAGCGGAATAAAAGAGCCAAACAGCGCATTTATCCAGCGATAACTCCAAGGTGAACGAGCTACACCTGTAAGAACATTTACCGTATCTTGCCAAAAAGGAAAATAATTACTTAGCCAAATGCCAATAGCAATGATATATTTCCCTAATGGTGGATGACCATCAAAAAACTGATTTTGACTCAAATAGTTTTGAGCAAACTTAGCGTAGTAAATCTCATCAAACACTAACGTGTTAAATCGCCCTAATCCCCAAAACCTTAAGGCAAGTGACAGCAGCAGCACTGCTAACATGCCAATCTTAAACCACAAAAAAGACCGTTGTTGAGTCATCACAGAATTAGTCAAGCCAAAACCACTACATCCCTACATTATTGAAGCGCATTTTCGATTTAATTTCTTGCGAATCCAATTTGAATAATAAAAGTTCTATACCACCGTAATATCGATTTGTTATTCCCTGCATGTGTCATACCCAGTCGCTGAGTGACTCTAAGTCAAGCATGGTTTATGTGAGGTAAGAGGAAATCGGCAATGGGAAACATTTTTTTAAGGGACTTTAATTTTCTGCTAAAGACTGAAATCCTCACAGATATTGGAGTGCAGACTCTAATAACAAATGCGATCGCAATAAATGTATTGTGTGTATTATGTCTTTTATTGCTAAACCGGAAAACGACGAAGAAAAAACTGATTGGGAATTTCTTTCCCCTTTCCTGGTATGAAGTTTATATAAGACGGTGACAACAGATGTTTTTTGTAGGGTGCTGTGACGCTAAGAGATAATTTGAACCTAGCAATAAAACTTGTAAATAGCGTCACGCACCAACCATACTGTATTTCAATTAATATGAATGAATTACCATTAGCTATTAAACAAAAGTTAGAAAAATTTCCTAAATTACTATAATCCCAGAAAAGTCTCTTTTTCCAGAAGCATAGCATCTGACTATATCTTCGGCATTCATATATTTGGTCATAGTAAAAAATTATCTAAAAACAAAGCCATTTATCATGAAATTAATAATTTAATTATATAATTAAATTTACAATAAATAAATCATAAAAGGTTCAACTAAAATCGGTAATACCTAATTTGATTTCATGATAGAATATTATATGTAAACCAATTTTGACTCTCATTTATCATCTAAGTCAAAAGCTTCTGGTTTAGTAAGCAGCCGAATTAAAAATAATAGCTTCTCAAAGCCGAGAATTTTGCAATGGATTGAGTCGCAAACATCTAAGCTGAAAATTTTTATTTCAAAAAATTTATACTTAAATTTTAATTTAGGAATCTTTTAATTCAAAATAAACCCTAAAAGGTTCGCTTAAAATCCCTAATATCTGATTCAATTGCGGCCAGGAAATATTCTGTGAGGTCAATTTTTACTAAATTATCCTCTAATACCAAGAACTTCCAATTGGTACCTGTAGAAACAGCACCATAAATAGATAGCTTCTCAAAAGCCCTACGATTGTTAAAGGTTTGAGCAGCAAACATTTGAGCTACGCATTGTCCTAAACCAATACGAATATCGTTGTCTTTAGCTTCAACCAAGGTTAAAACAGGAGCAGTCACCTTCATATTGATTACTGGATGCAGTTAAAAGATTGGGACAAGCACCTGTTAAACTCTTAGATTCATCGATATTAAACGTATTGCCAGAAAAATAACCAATTTTATTCTCAAATCTTCGTCTTACTTCTAATAATGTTGGTGTAATAATTAATTCAGAGCGTGCTTCTTCCGTACTGATACTCGCTGCTAAATCTAAAGTCTCATCTAAAGTTTCTTTTAAACGCACAGAAGGTTGAATAGATTCAATATTACTAAATAAATGAGGAATATCTTCTACAGTTAATTCTAATTGAGTAACAGCTTGCTCAATTGTTTTAAAGTCGCTGTATGACATAATTGAATGATAGAAAAATTAGAAATTCCCCCAAAGACGCATTTTTACCGCCGACTATAGGAATATCATTAATACCGATATCATCAAACCACAGCACAAGTGCTTGCTCTTTGGAGGATTCGCGAGTATTTCTGTTCGCGACTTCATTCATAACTCCTCTGGAAAGATGTAAGAATATTCATTTATTTCGCACCGTTAGCACAGCAATACCTGCCTCTAACAGTTGATTAGCCCAAGTTTTCAAGCACCATAACAAAAAAATTAAGTCTCGTTAGAACTTGCTGAAAATACAAGGTTCACCAAAAACGATGTTTTACTTTCTAGGAGAGTTTGAAATATTTTATGCCATCACTTTTATCTGGGGAATAAATCCATGGAGTTTTAGTCTAACGACTCACTATGCCCCTTCGGGGCACACTTCGTTTTTGATTCTGACAAAAAGCAGAGGAGCAATTGCGGAAACCCCGCTTTTACTCCTCGCTTCTTCAAAAATATAGCTATTAACTTGACGTTATCTTCATAAAAGGATAGAATGCATAACCACTAAAATCAAATCTAATTACTTGTTTCTATCCAATTGAATATTGAAATCTCGCAAAACAAAGACAGCACACCCATAATGGAGCCATACTCAAACCGTTGGCGGTTTTAGATGACTGCGGAAAGGACGTGCTGGCTTTTAAGTTGTCGTATCAAAACAAATTTGGACGGGTTTTTTCAGATTACAAACAGAGATTCTATAACTGTTGCCAGTCTTGAATATAATTTCGTTCAGTTTTTGCACCCACAACGTACCTCACGAATTTAAAAATTTAGTCGTTTTCCCATACCTCTCTACCAATCAAATCCGCTATGCGATCGCGCAGTAGAAATTCACATTGTTCTAACTCGCACTCAATACAAACCCACTCTCTTGCCGGTATGTATTGGCATAACGTATATATCGGCTGTTGTCGGCTAACTACTCCTTTCTTAACTAATCGCCGTGCTTCATCCTGAATCACGTCTAAGGAGTAATTTATAGAAGGCACCGTATTCACACTCATAATTGCCACTCGCTATTTTTACACGTAAGTATTATTCCCAAATTTGACCACAAACGAACATGGTTTAAAACCAATACGCCACCATTTTTTGTAATTTGGTATACGGAACTAATTCCATTTTGACGCTATAAAACCTCAAATAATATAAAGATATGTGAAGTTTGTCATATTTTCATAACACAAGCTTTAAATCTGTTAAATAAGGCAAATATAGGTAGTAAATGAGACATTTACCTAGTTTATATTCGATCGGATTTTATGAACAGGCTGTAAAACAGTGCTAAGCAGTCAAAACAATGGGTAAGGCGGTATCTGTAAGGTTATAAATAGGCTTTTAAACTGAATAATCAAGCTATAGCAATGATTCAGCTTGAATACATCTGCCTGAAGGGGAACAAGCAAAAAATATTGAACCGATCAAAATGTATAATCTATCGCTTTGTATAAAAGCTAAGTTACAACAAAAAAACAAGACTTTTACTTGGTGTTAATCATTTCTTAAACAAATAAATAATTGCTTAGTTAATTAAAGCACTAGCTACTAAAAAAACGTCTCGGATAAAACGCTGTAACAACTCGAAGATAGTTGTAAATCCTATTAGGCATCGCAGCAGTTATTATGCATTAACTTGAGTGATTTACCTTCTTTCCGTAAGCAGTGATTTTTACAACTATTATTAGTATAATGCATTACTACTCTATCTATTGTTAAATCCCATTAACTTACGTAAATCATTGGATGAAAGATTGTTAACTTTCTTAAAGTGGATAAAATTTCTTGATGATAAGTCTTCAGAACAATGTATGATGTTAAATTTTGAGAAATGAGGCATTTACATGTTATGGCGTAAGTCGTCAGAATATAATCCAAGTAAAGGAATATAAATTGACATATATCGAATTTATATAGAGTTGGTTTTCTGGGAATTAAATCTAAAATCCTTGTAGACTCCTTCATTTGCTCTTCTTGCAACTCAGAAGACGATCCCAGTATTGAATCGTAGTAGGAACATCTTGCTTTTGATCGAAAAAGATGAGCTTTCTGCCTGACTTATATTGATATTGATGTAGCTCCCGCAGCAAAAAAGCCTAGATAAAATGAAACAGACGCAAGGGCAATCGCGTCTGCTTGGGTATTAGGCTAAATTTTGATTAAGAAAAAGTAATCGCCATGTTCTCCTGCTAATTAGTTATTAAGTTTCAATCAGATGGCTGATTTTCTTGAAATTCTGACTTTTGTCGATCTTTAATTTGATTCAAAAGTGATAATACCTTGTTGCCTCTTTCAATGGAGCGATCTTCTAGGAAAATGACTTCTGGTGTGCGACGCAAACGCACTCGCGAGCCAAGTTCGCTACGAACGTAACCAGTAGCCGATTTTAAACCAGCCATTGTTTCTTTTCTAGCTTCGTCAGTGCCATAAATAGAAACGTATATTTTAGCGTGTTGTAAATCGCCAGAAACGTCTACATCAGTAACGCTAACCATTCCTGTACCGACTCTATCGTCTTTAATCCCATTGAGTAACATTTGGCTGACTTCCCGTCGAATTAATTCAGCAACGCGGGAAACGCGGCGATTAGTAGCCATAAAAATAGCCTCCCGTCCAGAGGTTTTACTAGACAAAAATAGGTAAATAGCAAAGCGGGGGGTTTAACCCCCACTCAAATTTAGTCTACCTTGACTAAATTGTACTTAAACCAAGCATTGCACGCAGGGTAAAAGAAACAAAAACGAGAATACCCACTAGCAGGCTTATAAAAGCTATTAAGGTGGCAGGGCGTTTAAATACTGGTTCGATCCAACCAAAGGCATTCAAAAATACACCTAATAGAGTACTTATAAAGTAGCGGGGGTAGCGAAAGACATTATCCCAAAAACCATCAAACATCTTTATTTAGAGAGTATTTTATAAACTAGAGGTTTTTTGATGTACTTACTGTTATTAGATTGTAATCCAATAAGAAGTTTATTCTCCCACTTAATATAAGATTATATAGTTTATGATTTTTTATTACTCCTTACAAGGGAGCGATTTGTTTTAGTTTAATGGTAAGTCAAATCTCTAAACAAGCTTTCCCGCGCCCCTTTCTCAAGTGGGCTGGTGGAAAAAGTAAATTGATTCCGCAAATTCGTATTTATTTACCCGAACCACAAACTTATAAGAATTATTATGAGCCGTTTTTAGGTGGAGGTGCAGTTTTTTTCTATCTCCAGCCATACGCAGCTATGTTAACTGATGTCAACTCGGAATTGATTGATACTTATAATTGTGTAAAAAACAATTTAGAAGAATTAATTAATTTGCTAAAAATACATCAAAACAATCATAGTAAAGAGTATTATTACAGACTGCGTCAAACATTAGTAAAAACTGATTTAGAAAAAGCAGCACGTTTAATTTATTTGAATAAAACTTGCTTCAATGGTCTTTATCGAGTTAATTCCAAGGGACAATTTAACGTACCTTTAGGTAGATACAAAAATCCCAAAATCTGCCCCATAGAGTTATTATATTCGGCTTGTGAAACATTGCAGTTAGCGCAAATCAGACAAGCGGACTTCTCAGAGGTTTTGGATTACGCCACAAGCAGCGATGATTTTGTATTTTTTGACCCTCCCTATCATCCCATTAGCAGTACTAGCTACTTTACCGCCTATAGCCGTAATTCTTTTACCAAAGATGACCAGATACGTTTGAGAGATACCTGTGCTCAATTAGCAAGCCGGGGTGTCAAAATTATGGTGTGTAACTCAGATTGTCAATTTATTAAGGAACTGTATACAGAAATAAATTTCCATATAGTTCCTATCAAAGCACCGCGAGTCATTAACTCAAATATCAAAAATCGCGGTACTATTCATGAGTTATTAATAACTTCTTATTAAATATTCATATTAGTTCTGCAACTAGGAGTTAATCGGTGGATTTACAACAATTACAGGTATTTGAACAATTTGCGGATAATGTCGATTTTGCTTTTTGGGTTTGTTCTCCTGACGTAACCGAGTATTACTATATGAGTCCTGGGTATGAGAAAATTTGGGGTAGGACTGTCGCTTCAGTTATAGAAAATCCTCACTCATTTCTAGAAGCAGTTCATCCCGATGATGTCGAGCGTGTTACCCAAGCTGCCATAGGTAAAGAACCGTGGAATATGGATGAAGAATATCGCATAATACGCCCAGATGGTACAGTACGTTGGGTACGCGACCGTACTTATCCTATCTATGATGACCAAGGTAATATTTATCGTATGGCGGGTACTGCTGAAGATGTTACCGAGCGCAAACAAGAATTAAAAGATTTAAATCAAAGCTTAGAGCAGTTTAAGCAGCTTGCAGAAAATGCTGATATCGTGTTTTGGGTATGCGATGTTGATTTTACCAATTTTGTGTATGTCGGCCCTGCTTACGAAAAAATTTGGGGTAGAAGTTGTGCTTCACTTTACGAACAACCCATATCTTTCTTAGATAGCGTACACCCCGAAGACCTTCCTCATAAAATGGCTGCAATAAAAAATAACCCAACATCCATGGATGAGGAATACCGCATAATTCAGCCTAAAGGTACCATGCGTTGGATTCGCGATCGCAGTTTTCCAATTAAAGATGAAAATGGACAGATTTATCGCATGGTAGGTGTTGCAGAAGATATAACTTACCGCAAGCAAGCAGAAGAAGAAACATACAAAGCACTGCAACGAGAACAGGAACTGAGTAGCGCCAAATCTGAATTTATTGCGACAATATCCCATGAAATTCGTACACCTTTATCAGTAATCCAATCCTCAGCCGATATTTTGCACCATAATATCGAAAAATTGACCTGGGAGAAAAAGCAAAAACATTTTCAAAAAGTGAACTTATCCGTTCAAAGGATTACATCAATCGTCAAAGACTTATTAATAGTTGCCGAAGATGAAGCTGGTTCTTTACAATTTCAACCAAATGAAGTTGATGTTGTTCAACTGTGCCAAGAAATTATTAGTACAATTATTAATTACAACAATCGCCGTATTAATTTCAAAGTATCGGGGGATGCCACATCCATGGCAATGCTCGACGCTAAACTTATCCATTACATATTAGTTAATTTGCTTGAAAACGCACTAAAGTATTCTCAGCCAGACACAAAAGTAGAGTTGGAACTGAGTCTATTGCCTAATCAAATCAAATTCCGCGTTCAAGACCAAGGTATCGGTATCCCCACAGAAAATCTGTCTCATATTTTCAACTCATTTTACCGAGCTAATAATGTAGAGAGCAAACCCGGTACGGGATTAGGACTATCTATTGTTAAGCGCTGCGTTGATATACATCGTGGTGGGATTGCAGTTAATAGCTCTGTTGAAGAAGGAACTATTTTCACCGTAACTTTGCCAAGATAAATATTATCCCATAAAAATATTTAATTTTGTGGTGTTGCAGTAATATCAAAGATATCTACTAGACCAAGCAATAAATCTTTCTAAACTCTGCACCGCTAATAAATTATGGTTATCGCGTTCTCGTTCTCGCAGCCATTCAATTGCTCCATCTCTCATTCCATCTCCACCAATAACTACTATCGCTGGTGCGGGATAAGAATCTTGAATATTCAAATTCAAATAAGGAAATTTTTCATCCACCGAACCCCCGCTTTCTTGCCATTTGCACTCAATAATTAAACCAGATGGCATTCCATTTAAACCAACGATATAGAAGTCTACATAAATATCAGTTTGATAAATACCGCTGCCAATAAAAACCTGTTTAGCATAGCGCTTGGGCAATAAAATGGAGTTTAAAAGTAGTTCTCGTTTTTGCTTCTTCGGTACTTGAGAACATACTTGAAAAAAACCATATGCTCTGAGGGTGGTTTCTACATGATTTTCTAAAATCTCACCCGCTTTCTGTGCGCGCATACCCCGAACTTTTGTCATTCTCTGCAACCTTTGCCACTACTCCCGCTTCTTCTATGATTAAACAGAAATAGTAGTTTATTATGGGTTGCTTAATATGTCGTTTTAATTTGAAATGCGTCTTTGATATTTTGATAAATAAGAAGTTACAATAACATGGTACTAATGTATTTTATGGTACTAAAGTATTAACATTGATCGATTTAAAGATGTCATCCAATTAACTTACAAACACTGAAAAAATTTTGATAAACGTAGTAATCAAGTGAATAAACTTAGTAGAGGCTCCCTATTTATCTCCTCACAAATCAACAAGCGATTAAAGCGATTTTTGCTTGTATTTGTGAGGGATATTTTGATTACTTTCACTGTTTGCATAGTTTTGGAATTCATTGATAGCAAATGCAATTTCGCGCTAAAGGTGTTAAAAGCTTGGAAAAGTAGATGTTGTAATTGACCAAGAATTTAACTTGCTTTAATTTCATTATTGCCATTACGGATAGACCATGCCATTTCTAGTAACTTAGTCCAACGCTTTTGTAGCTGCTTGGGAGTACACTTAAGTTCTTTAGCAATTGCTTGGTCGTTTTCCTTGGCGCTTTTTAATTGCAGCATATGACGTTGCTGTTCAGAAAGTTGACTGACAAAAGCATCCCATTGACTAGAAGACATGCCTAATTTCTGTTCTAAACTTGCACCCAACCACTGGTGTACTAATTGCCAGTTATGGGTACGAGCAAACTTTTCTACATGGTACTTAAAACGCTGTTGTAGATAATCGCGCTGACGGCTAGTTAGACCGAGTATTCTGTCAATTTCCGGAGCGCTGAGGTCTTGTAGTTTCAAGGATAGATAATCTACACAATCACTTTGACCTTGAGCTTGTAAGTAATTTACCAATTCAGAAACAACTCTATCTCGTTCTGCTTCTTCAGCCGGATCGTAAGTGTTTTGTGCAACCATCTGCGATCGGACTTGCTGAACGGCAGAGCTACGTTGGTAAGCTTCAGCATCTTCGGATTTGGCAGATTCTAAAGCCATTTCCATATCGACAGTAGTTTCTTGAGGCAAACGACGGCTAAACCCTTGAGCGCGGAGTATGATTAGCTGTTGGTTAGCGTTACCTGGCAAGGAAATACGACGTTTGGCATACTGTTCGGTAAATGCCATGTATTCGCCTAATTGCAAGCGAGTGCGGGGGGTATAATCTTGAGGTAATTCGTTTTCCCGACGGAAAGCTTTAATTGCTTCGATGTAGAACGCTTGAAGAAAATCTTCAATCAAATTGTAACGAGCATCAAAACCCAACTGACAACCGGGAAGACTGATGTGGCGGTAAACCATAGAACCAAGGGTGCTATGTAACTCAACCCTACCGCGTCTGGAACCTAATTGATAGTAATGCAAACACTTTTGCAAACGATGCCGCGCTAAACTGAACAACCAAGATTTAACTTGTCCGGATGTTTGAATGCGGTAGCTTTTTTCGCAAATACGCTCTACTTCTTTAGCTATGCGGGTGGCGACAACTTGAATACTAGCGGGTGTAGCTTTAACCTGAGATTCCAACTCTTGACATATTTGCTGAACTAATGCATTGTTAATTTCTTGCGATTGTACATTTGCAGTTTCGTTTTCAACAGCAGATGTGGAAGAAGGTAGATTAGCAATGTTTGTTTTCATTATTTTTTAGGATTGGTACTGCACCGTAACTACATGGTCGGTGACAGTGTACGAGGCACTTATCTTGAGCTTCTATCTATCAAGAGTCGCCATCAGCACTGCTCACATTTATGAATGTAAGAAATATCCGCAGGTTCCGGATATGCTGGTGTGTCGCTTTCTTCGAGTTTCTTGAAATAGCGACTGTCACACTCCTAAGTATAAATACTCTAAAATGCTTTAAAGCCTTATGAATTAAAGCTTTGCAACATGGTACCTCTACCAACATTTTAGCTTGATGAATGTGACAATTCTAGAATTGGAGTATCAAAATTGGCGAAAAATACAAATTAGATGACAATTTATTTTAAAGTTTTTAAAAGAATAAAGCATTTTTACAAGCAAAGTATTTTTGTACTACTCAGATTTGTATTAGTCGCCGATCTAAAAACCTCACATCCACCCTTCAACTTCTTCCCAACCCAACCCCTTACGTACAACTGTTGGCTGTTCTTCAGTCAAATCCAAGATAGTGGAGACTTTTACCCCAGGTTCTTTGCCAGTATCTATGATTACATCTACTAAACCTTCCATCCGGTCAAATAGCTCTACTCGCGATAAAGATTCTTGTTCGAGCCATGCATTTTCATCTTCGTCAGCGGGGGGAATGTGCGCCGAAGTTGAAATAATTGGGTTGCCCAAAGCTTCTAATAGTGACAAACAAACCGGATTATCGGGAACTCGAATCCCAGTAGTTTTACGTTTTGGGTTTTGTACCAGTCGAGGTACCAATTTTGTAGCGGGAAGCAAAAACGTATAAGTTCCTGGGATCAAGTGCTTCATAATTCGATAAGCTGCATTATTAACAAAAGCATAAGTAGCAACGTTGGAAAGAGAAGGGCATAAAAATGTTAGTGGTTTTTCATTTGCCAACTGTTTTATTTGCCGCACCCGCTGTACTGCTGACTTAACGCTCAAATCGCAGCCTATTGCGTAGACTGTATCGGTTGGGTAAAGCATTACCCCACCGCTTTTTAGGGCTCCTTTAATTTCTTCTATTCGACGAATCTGTGGATTATCAGGATGGAGTGTAAAAAATTTTGCCATGAAAGGAAAATTAAAACATGTAATAAATGGATTCAAAAGTAAAAATTGATTTTAGATTTCTAGTTAAAAATCTTTTAACAGCCAACTGTTCGCTACTAACTGTTTGACGTAATCATGAGTAAAATTGTTTATTTTCAATGTCCGACTGGAATTTCTGGTGACATGTGTTTGGGGGCTTTAGTAAACCTGGGAGTAAGTTTAGAATATTTAATTGAGAATCTCAATAAGTTAGGTATTGAGCAAGAATATAAATTATGGGCAGAATTTGTCAGCCGCAAAAATCAGCAAGCAAGTAAGGTTCATGTCGATTTAATCGAGAATCACCATCACCACAATCACCATCATGGAAGACATTTACCAGAAATTGAGCAAATTATTCAAAAAGCGGGTTTGCCTCCAAGGGTTGAAGCCTGGAGTTTGGCAATATTCCGACAGTTAGCAGTCGCAGAAGGTGCGGTACACGGTATTGCTCCAGAAAAAGTCCATTTCCATGAAGTTGGTGCTGTGGATGCCATTGTGGATATTGTGGGTACTTGTTTGGGTTTGGATTGGTTGGGTATTGACAGCAATAGTGAAGGATTACCTTTACTATACTGCTCTAAGCTGCCGACTGGCGGAGGAACTGTACGCGCTGCCCATGGAATTATGGCTGTACCCGTACCGGCAGTATTAAAGTTGTGGGAAATGCGTAAGTGTCCCGTTTATAGCAACGGTATTGAAAAAGAATTAGTAACGCCTACAGGTGCAGCTATAGTCACGACTCTGGCAACGGAATTTGGTTCTCCACCCGACATGAATCTTGAAAAAGTAGGCATGGGTGCTGGTAATAGTGATTTAAAAATACCAAACATTTTACGTATTTGGTTAGGTGAAACGGCAGAATTAGAAAATAGCAGAAAAGATAAAAATCAAGATATCAAACATAAAATCACCGACGAAGAAACTAAAGATAATAGTGAGTTGGTAAGTCAACCACATCAAGATATTATTAGTCCTTATTTGGAAAATATTTCAGTTTTAGAAACTCAGATCGATGATATTAGTCCGCAAGCAATAGGTTATATATTTGAAGAGTTATTTGCTGTGGGAGCGGTGGATGTTTTTACCCAAGCTGTAGGTATGAAAAAAAATCGTCCGGGAATTTTATTAACTGTAATTTGTCATTCAGAACAGTTAACTGCATGTGAAACGGTTTTATTTCGAGAAACTACTACTTTAGGAATTCGCCGTTTTAGCCAACAACGTTCTGTATTACAAAGAGAAATTCAACAGCTAGAAACTGAATATGGCAAAGTTAGAGTTAAAGTAGCGTGGATAGGAACGTTACAAAATAAATCAATTACAAACGTTCATCCAGAATATGCAGACTGCGCTGAATTAGCACGAAAACATAATATCCCCTGGCAAGAAATTCATCGGTTAGCATTACAGGCTTGGTATTCAAAAAATTAAATATGGGGTGTGCCGTCGGGGAATGCAGCGTAACGAAAATATACTCACCCCATGTAAAGCGGTTTTGGGTAGTTCACATAAATATTTCTCTTACCTTAGAGAGATATACCATTCCTAAATCATTCGTGAGAT
The DNA here is from genome assembly GCA_039820645.1 of Cyanobacteria bacterium J06633_8. GTDB lineage: Bacteria > Cyanobacteriota > Cyanobacteriia > Cyanobacteriales > Nostocaceae > Rivularia. The sequence goes on from JBCBPQ010000158.1 coordinate 16,587, forward strand.
TTGAGAAACCCGGTTTTTTGAAAAAACCGGGTTTTTGGCACCTAAACATTTTGTGCTTATAATGTATAAATATTTAGTTAGCTATTGATAGAACGAATTGGTGTCGAATAAATTTATTTATGGTTAGTATTATTTGGGATAAAAGAGCGTTTCCAATATACTTCACCTTATTACCTAAGTTAGGAAGTAG
>JBCBPQ010000159.1:0-16723 GCA_039820645.1 Cyanobacteria bacterium J06633_8
GTTAGTTGTTAGTGGTTAGTTGTTAGTGATTTAAAGTTAAAAGTGATAAATTATGAATTAGGAGTTATACAATTTTAAATTTTGCATTTTGCATTGTGAGATAATTAGTTGAGAAAATTTTTAAGTTTTCTATAACTAATGTTACCCTCCCCTAAACCAACAAAACATTCGATGCTACACAATTAATTCATGATTAATGACTTTCTGTCTACTTGCTCCCTGGTCTACTAATAACTAACCACTAACAACTAATAACTTATTCACACGTTTTTCTTACCAATTAAACGGAAGAATATTTTTTCTAATTCAACCCAAACAAACATTAAAGCACTAAATCCCAAGCAAATCCCTAATTCTGGCAAACTGATAACATGGGTACCAAAGAAACTTTGTAGGGGTGGAACGTATACTAACATTAATTGCAAAATGGTAGTTAAAACAACAGCGGCTAATAAATAAGGATTGGAGAAGGGGTTGATTTCTATCGTTAATTGGTTGTTGGAACGAATTGCTATAGCGTGCCCCATTTGAGCAATACACAAGGTTGTAAATACCATTGTTTTCCAACGTTCGGGATTGAGTCCTTCGGTTAAAGCATTTTCCGGACGGGTATAGTAGTAAGCCCAGTTCATGAGAATAATAGTGATAATCGCAAATATTATACCGATGCGAATCATGTACAAACCCAAACCCCGAGCAAAAATACTTTCTTTAGGGCTAAAAGGTGGACGCTTCATGACATCGGGTTCGGGAGGCTCAACCGCTAATGCTAAAGCTGGTAAACCATCAGTAACTAAATTCATCCACAAAATTTGTAAAGGTGATAAAGGTACACCACCCATCGGTAATAAAATCGGTGCAGCAGCGATGGTAATAACTTCACCGATGTTACTACCAAGAATATATTTGATAAAGCGACGAATATTTGTATAAACGACTCTACCTTCCTTGGTTGCGGAAACAATAGTCGCAAAGTTGTCATCTAACAACACCATATCGCTAGCTTCTTTACTGACATCGGTACCAGTAATCCCCATAGCAATTCCGATATCGGCTTGTTTGAGGGCTGGTGCATCGTTAACACCGTCACCAGTCATAGCTACAAATTTATCCCGACGCTGTAAAGCTTGGACGATGCGTAATTTATGTTCTGGGGAAACTCTAGCGTAGATGCTGACATTATCAACATTTTTTTCTAACTCAGCATCGCTCATCCGCTGTAATTCTTGACCTATCAAGACTTTATCGTCGGAATCAGCAATACCCAAGTCTTTGGCGATCGCCTTTGCTGTTAATTGATGATCTCCGGTAATCATTACCGGACGAATTCCCGCTTCCCGAGATTCACGTACTGCTTCTCTAACTTCTGGGCGTGGTGCGTCGAGCATTCCTACCAATCCCAACCATACCAATTCTTGTTCGCACTGCTCGTCAGAATTTTCTGGTGGTTTTTCCAATAAAGGTTTGTAAGCAAAACCCAATATCCGCAAACCTTCTCCAGCCATGCGCTCGTTGTCAGCTAATATTTTATCTCGCTGTTCTTGCGTTAGTTCAACCGCACTATTACCAGCAAAAATCTGAGTACAGCGTTGCAAAATTAATTCTGGGGAACCTTTGGTAAACATCAAGTAATTTTCATTATTCTTTACCAAATTGCTAATAGCGGGGTCAACATCCCGAAGCACGGAAACACCAGTATCTACTTGTTCCACCTGACAAATAACGCTCATTCGCTTGCGTTCGGAAGAAAACGGAAATTCACCAACGCGAGGTAACTTACTATTCCACTGGTCTTGTTCGATTCCCGCCTTTCCTGCTAACGTTACCAAAGCACCCTCTGTAGGATCGCCAAGAATTATCCAATCACCTTTTTCCTGTTGTAAAACAGCATCATTACAAACAGCACAGGGAATTAACAAAGGTGTCACTTCAGGATAATCTTCTACATAAATGCTTTTACCATCAACTTCAAAATCACCTTGAGGAACGTAACCTTCACCCGTTACCTTTACTATATTTTGGCTGGTACAAACCGACTGCACCACCATTTTATTTTGAGTTAAAGTACCAGTTTTATCAGAGCAAATAGTAGTTACCGAACCCAAAGTTTCCACCGCTGGTAACTTACGAATCAAAGCATTGTGACGTACCATTCGCTGAGTTCCCAAAGCCAAAGTCACCGTAATCACAGCCGGTAAACCTTCCGGAACTACTGCAACAGCCATACTCAGAGAAACTTCAACCAACTCTTGTAAATTCCCGCCACGCAGCATACCGATAATAATTACCAGCACCACCAAAGCCAAAGAACCCCAAACCAATACATTACCAAGTTGAGTCATTCTTTGCTGTAATGGCGTATCTTCCGTTTCCACAGCCTGCAACATCTGGGCAATTTTACCCAACTCAGTTTTCATTCCGGTACCAGTTACCAAAACCTTGCCACGCCCTTGGACAACCTCAGTACCTTGAAAAACTAAATTAATTCTGTCACCCAAACTTGTCTCTTCAGGTAATTTAGCTTCTAACCGTTTATTAACAGCTTCAGCTTCACCAGTTAAAGCCGATTCTCGTATTTGTAAATTTGATTGTTCTATCAAACGTCCGTCAGCTGCCACTTGTACCCCAGCTTCCAGCAGCATGATATCTCCTGGCACTAAATTCTTGCCTTCGACATCAACTAACTTACCGTTGCGAATCACCCGCACGTTAGGAGAAGAAAGTTTTTTTAATGCTGCCAAAGCCTTTTCAGCCCGACTTTCTTGGAGATAGCCCAAAATACCGTTAAGAATTACTATCGCCAAAATTGCGATTGTATCCTTGAAAGGAACTTCACCCGGTTTCAAATTATCCGCTTGTAAAGCGAGTAAATCCAAAACTCCCGAAATAATCGCCACAGCAATCAGCATCAACAACATAATGTTCTTGAACTGATCCACCAGAATTTCCCAGCTACCGCGTCCGCCAGAATCTTCTAGTTCATTAGTTCCATATTTTTGTAGCCGCGATTCTACTTCTTGAGATGTTAAGCCAGTGTCTGCATTACCAGAAAGCAGTTCTATTGCTTCATCGACTTTTAAGCTATGCCAAACGGCTTCATGTTCGGGCAGAGAATGAGCAGACATCTTGTACGTTAAAGGAAATGGTTACAAGAAACAATCATAACTAAAGCATTAATCGAAGAACCATTCAATTTGTCAGTTAGCAGTGAGCAGTTAGCAGTGAGCAGTTAGCTTAAATCAAATTGTAGTGATAAAAAATATTTAGTACTAAACATTATCAACTTCCTGTATATTTATATACTAATAATTGTTGCTTTAAAGAGAAGATAATGACTTTTCGCATTTTATGCTTAGATGGTGGTGGTATTAGAGGTGTTATGCCTGCTCGTATTCTTCAGAAAGTGGAGGAGCAATTAGGTAGCCCTTTAAAAGACCACTTCGATCTAATAGCTGGTACCTCAACGGGTTCTATATTGGCTGCCGGAATTGCAATAGGGAAAAGTCCTGAAGAACTGCTCAATCTATATAAGGATAAAGGTTTACAAATATTTCCTTACCAAAATCTATATTCTCCCAAACGATTACCGTTAATTTTAAAATATGGTATTTCTGCCCCTAAATTTTCAGATGAAGGCTTAATAGCTGTACTTCAGGAACAATTTGGAGATCAAAAATTTTCTGACATTACCGAAGATCCCGAGGGAGCAATGGATCGCCTGAAAGTTTTAATTCCTAGCTACGATACCCAAAACCGTAATCCTGTTGTATTTAAGAGCTGGTGTCACGATCGCTGGTATGCCGATGTACCAGTCTGGGAAATTTGTCTTTGCTCTGCTTCAGCTCCTACTTATTTTCCTGCCCATAGAATTGAAAGGAATGGACAAGAGTATTCTTTGATTGATGGAGGGGTTTGCGCCAATAACCCAGTTTCCTGTGCTTTGGCAGAGGCTATCAAACTATTACGCCAGTCTTCAAATCAATCTGCAGCAAATGTGATAGACGAAATTAAAATCATATCTATTGGTACTGGAGATCCGGCATCTCCTATTCCCTGGGAAGATGTCCGAGGTTGGGGACTTATTCAATGGGGTTTGCATATTGCAGATGTATTTATGGACGCACCCCCTGATGTGCATCGATATGTTGCCGAACAAATTATTGGTAATCAATCAAACTATATTCGTTTGCAGTTACCCCTTAAGGAATCATTACTGAACATGGATGATGCTCGGGAAAATAATGTGCAGGCTCTGTTAAAAGAAACAAACGCTTATATAAACCAAGAACAAGAAAGGTTAGAAAAATTTTTGGTTAACTGGTAGCCTTTGAATACGGTTGGGCACAATACACTTGTATTAGATAATCAGTCAATTGCGTCGCAGTTAGAAGCTATTGTTAGAATCGCTTTCTTAATTAAAATAGGGCTTTGCTTGAAATTCTGCAATTAATCTGGTGCATGGAAAATATTGGAATAAATAAGCTTTAATATAACGAATGTACTTCCCGCTTTCACAGTTAGCCAGATGATTGGGCAAAGGACTATTAGACCGTTTGCTGTTGCCTCCTTATACGGCATCGCATTTAACAAAGATACATTGATTGCAGTCGATCCAAGACTTGGGCATCTGCTACAAATTGACCCTACTAATGACAATACAAAGATTATAAATTCTCACCAAACGCGGGAATTTATGGATATCACGGGTCTGGCGCTGTGGGAGGATACCTTATGGGTGACCCGAGACAACAGTATTTATTCGTGTAATATAAAATCTTTGGGTTTAGAGCATTTTGGTACTTTAGCTTATCCTGCAAACGGTATTGCAGTTTGGGATTCCACAGTTTACGTCAGTTGCGAAAAACTCGGTAAGATTATTGTCTTTAATCGAAATACGGGTAAAGAAATTGCCAGATTTTATGCTCCTGGCGTAGGACTTGAAAACTTAGCTGTAACAGAAGAAACACTTTTAGTTTGCGATACCGTAGAACAATCAGTTTACTTCCTCGATAGAGCCACAGGTGAAATTCAATTTAGCGTCTTAACTCCCTTTGAATCACCTACAGGTATAGCAATATATACCGATTCATCAACAAAAAAACAAAGTCTCTACGTTGCTTACTCATCGGAAGAACCTTACATCCGAGACAATCCCAACGCCGAACCAAATCACGAATTAACCTATCGCGATCGCGCTTTTGTTCATCCCCTCAATTACCATTTCAACGCGGAAAAACGCACCGCTGTTTCTAACGGTTATTTGCTAGAAATGTCCTATGTAGAGCAAATTGATCCTTTAGAAGAGGTATATTTACAAAATTTAGAATGGCGCATTGCCCTACCTTCAGAAACCGAACGTCAAAAGGTAAAACGGGTTGAACCGGTTGGTTTGCCTTTCACTGAAGAAATAATCGACGGACAGCGGGTAGCCCTATTCAAGTTTGATACCTTAGCTCCAGGAGAGCGTCACCTCTTGGGCTGGAAAGCGATATTAGAAGTGCGTTCTATAAAATATCGCATTACGCCGCGAGACGTAGAACATGCTTCTTCATTACCAACAGAATTTACAAATCGTTACTTAATTGATGATGACGACTTAGCAATGAACACTGACATTGTTCGTCAAGCAGCAATTGAAGCCGTAGGTAGCGAAACCAATTTACTCCGAAAAATGTATAGCATTCGTAACTATGTTTACGACCAATTATCCTACGGAATTAAACCACATATTGATACCCCAGATATAGTTTTAGAACGTGGCATCGGTTCATGCGGAGAATACGTAGGCGTACTACTAGCATTGTGTCGTTTAAACGGAATTGCTTGTCGTACAGTAGGTCGCTACAAATGCCCTGCCTATGCAGAAAAACAAGGCGTTCCCCTTCAACCAGACTACAACCATGTTTGGCTAGAATTTTACATTCCAGGGTATGGTTGGCTGCCAATGGAATCGAACCCCGATGATGTCGGGCGTGATGGTCCCCATCCTACCCGATATTTCATGGGCTTAAGCTGGTTTCACATAGAAATTGGTAAAGGTATATCTTTTGAAACCCTAAGTATTCAAGGCAAACGCATCGAAAAAGAAGACGTTTCTATTGGTGAATTAGCAATAAATCATATTCGCTTCACAATTCTCGAAGAATTACCATCTTTTAAAGATTAATAGAGCGGTTAGAGGGAAGCAAAGAAAGCGGAGGCAGGAAGCAGAAGAATATAACTTCTAAATCTTTATTCCCGAGTGCTAACTTCTTAAGCCCAAACTTCCTCCCCGCCTTTCTCCTTCCTATTAAAATAACTTATTTTTTTGTGGCTGTATAAAAATATTTTGTAAAGTTACTCATATTTCAGTATTATTGCCCACGATAATTTAGCTATTAAAGGGAAATAATGCGAAGAGATAATATTTTTATTGTAAGTATTTGATCGGAGTTTTTGGGTGCAGCCTTCTCAGTTAAACATCAATGGTAAGTCTTTGATGTTACATAAAAGCAAAAATATTCCTGGTAATAGAATTCTAAATTTCAAATTATCTTGAGTATTTAAAATAATCGGCTAATAGGCAAAAATTATCTTTCAAGATTAAAACGCTTACTTATATTGCTGAATTTATAGGAAATGGGAATCAAAACGTGACTTTTTCTGTCAACTCCAATCTCTATAAACATGATTCTTCAGAACAAAAAATATATAAACATCTGTTTTATTTAGTGCAGTTAGAATCTCCCTCAGAGATTATTGAACGCTTTCGGGCTTTGTTTATCGAAGGTACAAATTACCAGGAAAGAGAAATATTGTCTGCTTTAGATACAATAGTAGATTCAAATAAAAATAAAAGAGAATTCTATTTTTTCCTTAACCGCTGCTGTCATATTTTAATTAATCGTTGGTACATGCAGCCCCAAAAGCATCATGCTATATATAAATTAATTACTACTTTTAATAATCCCCCTTCAACAAAAAGAATAATTACTTCGCGTAATAAATTTATCAGACGCTTGCACGAATTAGTAAAAGGTTTTCAACAAAGCGAACAATACTCTACTTTGCAACGTCTTGCTCAAGTAGTAAATCAAGTTGGCTCTAAATTCGATAATAGAAATCAATCTTTAATCTGTTTAATTCGCCGCTATCCTTATTTACACGAACATTGTTTACTTAATGAAGATTTCACTATTGAACATCAATGGATAGTAAAGCAAATTCAATCTCAGGTACAAAGGAAGTTTGAAATTGATTTGTCTCAATATGTTACTTATCAAGTAAGGCTTTCTCAGTTCGCAAAAAATAGTTCTTTATCTAGAAAAAATCGAGTTATTCAACCCGTAAACAATCCAACATTATTAAGCGATACCCAACTAAATCTTGCCTTAAAAAGCTTTGTCGGAAAAGTTGAAGGTGCAAGTACCTATAAAGATTTAGCATATAACTTTCTACACTACAGCAGTCAAGCGACTTCTTTACGTGCTTACAAAGACGATTTATACGAATACCTCATATCCGGAATTGACTGGGAATATGGAAAGCGTCAATTTCACCAGAGATTATACACTCAATTGCAAAATACTTTACCACAAGCTGATTATCAGAAAGTAAATGATTTTTTGATAGTCAGAACCTGTACCCAATTACTAAACTTTTTAGTTGTGGAAAGTTCTTTATCACCACAGCATTTTACCTTTATTGATTTAATTACCAATCAAGGTTCAATTCGTATAATCGGATTACTATTAAAAATAATTTTGATTTGTCGTAAATCTAAGCCTTATTTATCTAAGCGTTTTGCTATTTTATTCAATCATTATGAATCAGCAACTACTAGCAATATTGATTGGTTAGTAGAATCATTAGAAGAATTGAATATTGCTTTAAGTATTCATTTTGGTAATATTGATTTACCCTATTTTAAATAAGTTGGTATGGGCATTGGGCATTGGGAATACACTTTATCTTTATTATTCAAATTTAGGCTAAATTCTAGATTGGGTTTGCTACGAAAACCAAAAATTAACTTGTAGCGACAATTTGTATTTATCGTATCAAAACCCAACACCATAATTGTGATTCTCTAAAATATAGAGAAACCCGGTTTTTTTTACGGGTTTTCTTAATTCCCAATTCCCAATGCCCAATGCCCAATGCCCAATTACCAATTACCAATTACCAATTCCCAACCCTCTATTCCCCATCTGACGTTGTTGAAAAATCACAGATAGATTGAAATGGACAAAAACGACAGTGATAACCAGGGTTTGCAGGAAATATACTGCTAAAATCTTCTTTATTCTGATGATATCTCTTTAAATCTTGTTGATGTTTTTCAGCAATATAGCCTAAATGATATTCAATCAATTTTAATTCACTTCTACTAACAGTAATCACATGAGACTTTTTACCCATTTCTAAATTGTAAAATGAGGCTATCGCTTTATACTTTGGGTAAAGATAACGTGCTGCGAGTAAATAAACTAATGCTTGTCGGCGGTCAAAAGGTGATTTACCAGTTTTAAAATCTATAATATGTAACGTGCTATCAGATTCGTTCAATACACAGTCCATTGCTGCATACAAACGGAAATGATAATTTTGGCGTTCGATAAAAATAGGCTTGGGAAAACCTTCATCCCCACGAGTTAATAACATGATACGCTTATTTGAAAGTAAAGGCGCATCTTGATATTTTTTGAGAATTTGTCGCACTCGTTGCTGAATTTCATCGGCTAAGTTTCCTAATTTCAAAAGCCGTGCAACTTTTTCCACCCCATCAACAGAATTGAGAAGATGTCTATTGTGGTGAAACTCGTAAACACCCTTTTGTGCCAGCAAACCAATGCGCTGTGATGCCGTAACTTTTGCTTTTAATAAAGCCTTGACTTTCGCCTCATCTTGCCTTGCTTTAATAAATCCCCGTTTCATTTGACAGTGCCAGCGCTGTTGCCCAGAAGCTGGGGCAATTAAAGACCAAAGATGATAGCTAGCGAACAGTCTTACTGGGCTTGACATTGCAGTTGCAGCGGTGATGAAAATGCAAGGGTAAAGTATTAGATACAGACAAAATTGGACGTTTTCCAGTGGTTTTAAGATAAAATACCAACTATGCGCCCAAAACTGGATTATATGAAGTTCTTTTACACCCCAATTAATTTAAATGAAATTCATTCCGTCCAGTTAAAGATAAAACACTTGGAAATTATATTTTAACTCTTGAAACTATAGGTCTGGATATTAAAGAACTTTTTGTTTGTTAAAATACCAAATCTTTAATTTATTGGGTGTTTATCTATAATCACTGGGGATTTTGTGTTTTGAGGTAAAAGCTATAACATTTTATATTGAGTCAAAAATACTTATAAAACCTACTGGGCATAGATTTAAGAGGCTGCTGAGATAATAATTTATAAAACTGTTATCCTACAAAAATTAGCATGTTCGATTCTACATTTTGTTTTAATATAAAGGGAAAACGAAGTTACCTTTCTTGTACTGCACTAATATCAGGTGTGTGGGAAAGAGCTTTTCAGTAAAAATATGAAAACAACTGTAAACCTAGTTTTATCAATAATTTTAGCTTTTTGGATAATGGCGATCGCTATTATCTCGGTGCAAAATGCCACTCCAGTATCGTTAAGATTTATTACATTTGAATCTATTAAGATCCCAGTTGGATTATTACTAACTTTTTTTGTGGCATTGGGAATGATTGCTGCTTCGCTACTGCAATCTTTAATCATTTCATCTAATTTAAAACCAACTAATTCTCGAAGATATGAAGAAGAACCAGAATTTTTTGTAGAAGAATAATTTTGAATTAATTTAAAGATTAAAGATAAAAATATACAAATCCTAACTCCTAACTCCTAACTGTAGAGACGTAGTACTGCTAATTCTCTAGACTCCTAACTGCTAACTTTATTATTTCGCTTCCATCCAGTTATTACCAGCACTAGCTTCTACAAGCAAAGGAACGCTTAAATCAACTGCATTTTCCATCACCGACTTTATTTGAATTTGCAATTCTTCCAATTCTTCAGGAGGAACTTCAAAAATTAATTCATCGTGAACCTGTAACAACAATCTTGCTTGATAATCTTGCAAAAGTTTGTGAATTTTTATTGTCGCAATTTTGATAATATCGGCACTAGAACCTTGAATTGGTGCATTAGCAGCAGCACGTAATAATCCCGCATCGTAAGCACCTAAATTTTTTAATTTACTTAAGTCAATTGCTTCTAACGGAGCATTTTTTAGGTTCACTAAATTTCTACTAGTAAAATCGACATAACGTCTACGCCCTAAAATTGTCTCGACATAGCCTTGAGAAATCGCTTGCTTTTTCAAACCTTCCAAAAATTCAAAAACTTTCGGATAGCGAGTATAAAACCTTTTAATAAATTCATTGGCAAGATTTTTATCTATACCAGTTGAACGGGAAAATCTCAAGGAACCCATTCCATAAATTACCCCGAAATTAATAGTTTTTGCTACCCGTCTTTCATCTGATGTAATATCATCTTTTTCATATACTAACCGCGCAGTAACAGTATGTATATCTTCATTATTGTTATAAGATTCTACCAAAACAGGCTCTTGACTTAAATGAGCCAAAATTCGTAATTCAATTTGAGAATAATCTGCAGCTACTATCAACCAACCTTCTTCGGGTATAAAAGCTTTACGAATTTGACGGCTAAAAGCTGTACGAATCGGAATATTTTGTAAATTTGGATTAGAAGAAGATAATCTTCCCGTTGATGTTATTGTTTGATTAAAATCTGTATGTACCCGCTTAGTATCTTCCCGAACTAAAGCTGGAAGGGCATCTACATAGGTAGACTTTAATTTTGATAAAGTCCGATATTCAATAATGCCATCAATAATTCCTGTTTCATCAACTTCTCGCAGCTTTTCCAAAGTTGCTGCATCTGTAGAATACCCAGTTTTGATTTTACGAGAATATTTAGTGCTTAAACCCAAATTCTCAAATAATATTTGACTTAACTGTTTGGGAGAACCTAAATTAAATTTTTCTCCAGCAACTTCATGTACTTGTTCTTCTAACTTATTTAAATCAGTTTCCAACTGCTGGGAAAGTTTGTTTAAATAAGGCGAATCAATGCGGATTCCTTGAAATTCCATTTCCGCTAAAACTTTTTCTAGTGGTTGTTCTACCTGAGAAAATAACTTTGATAAAACTGGAATGTTATTCAATTCTTCCCTTAATTTCTCGACTAATCCAAAGGTAGTATAAGCATCCATTCCACAGTAATCTGCTACTTCAGAAATACTGACATCCGCAATAGTTTGACCTTTTGGAACCAACTCAGTATAACTTTTAGCAGTCAATTTCAAGTATTTTTGAGAAAGTTCGCTTAAACCGTGGCTGCTGTCGGGATTAAGAACATAACTTGCTAACATGGGATCAAATATCACCCCTGCTATATTAATACCCTGACATCGTAAAACTAAACGGTCAAATTTAGTATTTTGGAAAGCTTTGGGATAATCGGCACTTTCCAAAATTGGACGTAGCGTTTCCAAAGCAATATCTTTATCGAGATTATTGCCGTTTTTATGTCCCAAAGGAATATAAGCAACTTCTTTTTCTCCAGTTCCCCAACAACAACCTATTCCTACTAATTCAGCATCTCGCGGTTCTAAATCGGTAGTTTCAGTATCCCAAGCAACGGGTGTTTCCGAACTTGTAAATTTTTGCAGTATTTCAACTAATTCATTCAGTTTTATTTCCGTATCAATAATCAGCGGTTTAATTGGAGAAGCATTTTGCTTTTGAAATTCTTCTGTTTCTTCGGCACTCCAAAACGATAGATCCTTCTCTTCAACTTCTACAGTTTCCTCCAATGGAATTTCTTCAACATCACCACTAAATTTTCGTTGAAGTTCGTTAATCTTTTTCAGATAAGAATTAAATTCTAACTTTTCTAAAATCGGCTTGAGTTCGCGATTGTCAAAACCTTTTAATTTACAATCTTCTAAATTAATTTCTAACGGAACATCTTCCTTTATCTTCGCCAAAAACTTAGATTTGTCAGCGTCTTCCTTACCTATTTCTAATTTCTTACGAGCAGCACCTTTAATTTCATCTAAAGACTGATAAACTTTTTCCAGAGTGCCGTAAGTATCAAGCAATTTTACTGCCGTCTTCTCCCCAATCCCCCTCACACCAGGGTAATTATCCGAACTATCCCCGCAAAGTGCTTTAAAATCAACAACTTGAGATGGTAAAACCCCTAATTTTTCTTTAACTTCTTCTGTGAAAAATTCTTTTGGTCCTTTATTTGAACGTCGTAGAGATTCCTTATCAAAATAAAGGACACTAATTTTCTTATTTTTGTCAACTACCTGAAATAAATCTTTATCCCCAGTCAGAATTTTAACTTGATATCCAGCACTAGATGCTTTTTGCGCTACAGTTGCTAAAACATCATCTGCCTCAAAACCTGGAGCAGTTAATATTGGTAAATTCAATCCTGTAAGTAATTCGTGGAGATTTTCTAAATCGGGAATAAAATCTTCAGGCGTTTCCTGACGGTTAGCTTTATAGTTATCATCGGCTTGATGACGAAAAGTCGGGGTGCCTAAATCAAAAGCAACCGCGATCGCTTCAGGTTGTTGCTTTTCCATTACTTCCAGCAAAGACTTAATAAAGCCAAAACACACGCTGGTGGGTATACCCGCTTTGGTCCGAAGTCCACCATCTCGCCCTTTAGCAAAAGCAAAATAAGAACGAAATGCCAGAGAATGTCCGTCAACCAAGACGAATGTAGGATTTTTAGGAGAACTTATATCGGAAGTCAACTGCTTAGAACGTGTAATTGGGGACATCTACTTATTTTAAACAGTTGCTTCCATTTTGGAACATTTGTTTTAGTTGAGAACTAAAATCCTAAGTTTAGGACTCCTAGGCAGGATACCAGCAACTTGCAGAAAACTAAGAATCAACATTTACAAAAGAACAATAATTCAAATAAACCCGATTTACTTACGTAAAGCTCAAATCTCATTTCTAATTAAGCCGTTTGTAAAAAACCTCATTTTACTGCTTATAACCAGCATATAACTAAAGTATCTTTATAAATATCAGTACTATCTTTACTAAATTCATAAATACTTTTTGGAATGGTGAGTTACTGAACTATTTGGCTAAAGATATGTTTTTAATGTAATTTTATTCAACTTAAAACTAGCTTCAAAATTAACTAAATTTAGCATTTCTAAACTTTAAATAATAATCGGGATGTTTGCGGATGTGAATTTTAGGGCTGATAGAAAAGAATTAAAACATGAAGGGCAATACAAATTGCAAAGAAAAGGCAAATTTTTTAAAGAGAAGGGTCATAACATGAAATTTAATAAATTATTTACTTCTATCAGTTTAACAGTTGGTTCAGTTTTATTTGTTTCTAACTCTGCTCAAGCGGCAAGTTTTACAAGTAAAGTTAGTCAAAACAGTGATGCAACACAAGATATATTGTTAGAATCTATTACACAAAACGGTCAGGAATTTAGTAATTTCTCCTTTGTTCAAAGTGTTAATAGCTTTAGTAATACTGTGCACACTGGAGGAGATACCGGCGCAGCAAGTACAGTAAAAGGTGATAATGCTACCGCTTCACAACAGACAATGGAAGATGCAACAGCATCTAATGTTGCGGCATTTTTAGGAAACAATAACCTGAATAACATTGTTGATGGCGAAGGTAATGATGATAGTATTTTCAGTATGGATCTTTTGTTTGATACTTTTATTTCAGAAGATAATAGTGGATTAGATAGCTTATTTATCTGGGAAGCAGGTGAGAACAGTGACCTAACTATTCAAGGTTTAGATAAGGATGGAGAACTCATTGGAAATGTAATGACATTGCTGAGGGAGGACCAAGAATATGCTGGTTTCGATATAGACACAGAGGAAATATATAGCGCGCAACGAGTTGGTTCTTGGGGAGTAAGTTTAGCCGATTTGGGTATAACAGATGGTGGTATAAGTGGACTTCGAGTCTCAGCAGACAGTACTCATAACGGCCCTGACTTCAAAGTAATTGCCAGAAGTTCCGGACCGGGGGATTTTGCAAAAGCTGTACCCGAACCTGGAACTATAATAGGTTTAGGCTCTGTCGCTGCATTAGCTTTCTTCCGTCGCCGTAAATCAAAATAAAGCTTTATAAAATCGCTCCAAAGATCAAAGCGCTAAGAATTTAAACTAGTAAGAAACCCGGTTTTTTCAAAAAACCGGGTTTCTTAATTTTCACGAATATTTTTATCTTCCCAATTTTCAATTACCCATTCCCTATTCCCCATTCCCTATTCCCCTGTTAATCTCTAACTGTCACTCAAATACATTCATGGGAATTTAAGAGCATGGGGAATACATCTACCCAAGATATTAAGCTACTAGTTTTAGATATTGACGGTACCATTGCTGGAGAATCTAATAAAATCAGCAATCGAGTAATAGAAGCAGTTCAAGCAGTTCAAGCAAAAGGGATTCAAGTTGCGATCGCTACTGGTAGAATGTACTGTTCGGCTTTACAGTACCACGCTCAAATTGGCTCAAATTTGCCATTAATAGCATATCAAGGAGCTTGGATTCAAGACCCAGTTTCTCAAAAAATTCACCAGCATTTATCTGTCAACAAGGAAATAGCATTAAAACTATTAGATTATTTTGAACAACCACAACTACGTCAGCTTTTATCCGTCCATTTCTACATAAATGACCAACTTTATGTACGAGAGCTAACCGAAGAAACAAAAATCTACGGACAACGTTCCGGTATCACGCCAATTCCCGTTGGTGACTTACGCTCTTGTTTAAATAACGAACCCACAAAAATTCTCGCTTTATGTCAAGATACGGAAGTTATTGATAAATTGCTTGACAATTTGCGCGTGCAATATACACCAGCCGAACTGTATCTAACAAAATCCGTAGCCACTTTTTTTGAAGCAACTAATCCTTTAGTAAATAAAGGAGCTGCAGTACGCTACATCGCTGAAGAATTATTAGACTTACAAAGAAACAACGTAATGACTGTAGGAGATAACTTCAACGACTTAGAAATGCTTGAATATGCTCATATCGGCGTAGCAATGGGTAACGCACCAGCACAAGTTCAAGCTCAAGCTAACTGGGTAGCTCCCAATGTAGAACAAGATGGAGTAGCCGCAGCAATTGAAAAATTTATATTAAACGATAGCCAAAAATAGCTTACTGTGCTTCACAAGTAAATGAAAATTCTTGTGGAACGAATACATGTTACAAAATCAGAAAGGGCACCGACGACTGGCCGTGTTTCGTCTCGGTGCCCTTTACTGGTTCGCTCCTCACACAAGACATAATATATCTCAAGTTATTTGATTGGTCAATAGCTGTGATAAAACTTTATATTATTCTTATTTGATGAGGGATTAGAAGTTAAGAGTTATGAGTTAAAAGTTTTTCTGCCGACTCTATCCCTCTTCATTCCTCAACTCATAATTCCGAACAAGCTGATACACCCAATTTTTCTTCAAGCAGAAACCTTATCGCTGACTGAGTAGCCATAATTAATCCAATTCTAGCCATCTTAAGTTCTGGCGAAGTTGTATTTGAGCGATCGTGAATACGACAAGCAGACCAAAAAAAATCAAAGGATCTAACTAAACTTAGTGCTGCCCCTTCCCACTTGAGTGGACGAGGAATAACTGGTTCTAACTCGTCTACAAGTTTTACCAAATTGCCAATCAAGCATCGTTCGGCTGGATGATTTAAAATAAGGTTACTCTCATCCTTAAGCCAAGGTATAGACTCGGATGAAAAATCGTCACAGCCAATTAATTTCTCTTGTTGAGCCAGTCTTAACAAAGAGCAGCACCTTGCATGGACGTATTGAATTGAAAATACTTTAGAGTTCAATTCAGGTATAACCATTCTTCCAGAACCAGACTTTAAACCTAAAAAATGAATATTACTTGCTTCCCTACTTCGATTTGGCTCGGCAAAAGCTTGCAACCAAGCAGCTAAAAATAAGTCACTAACCTGTATCTCAATTAAACCTTCTGGTAAAACTTCAAGCTGCAAATAACCACCATTACTTGCCCGGAAACAAGAAGCAATTGAGTTTGCGATGGAAAAAGTCTGGGATTTATGAGATTTCGACAGTTGTAAAGCTACACCAGACATATAAGAAATTTTAATATCACTTTTCCCCCTTGATAGAGGAATATATTTTTTTTCTATACTTTTATTTCCTTTTGACAGAGCATAAATACTTACCGCTCTAGTCATTTGACCGTATATTAGCTGTGCTATTGCTGTGTATTTACTTACTAGTAGCTTTTGATGCACATAAGATACTGATGACAACACTGTAAACCCAGAAACATTGATTTTATGTCATCCGTCTTTAGACATATCTTTATATTTGTTGGAAGAATATTAGAATTGCATAAAATTTATTGAATTCTGGGTAAACTTTACTACAAACATTGTACAGTAAGAAGTATAACAAAAGAGTAGAAGCTCAGCTTTCTACCTTTTGGATAGCTGGCACTTAGGTTTCAAGCCTAAGATGGCCTTTCACAAAGACACTCCTTGCACCTTTTTATGTCGTCTTTGTCTTCAGCCGAACGCTCTTTGTTACCTATGCAATCTCCATCCTCTTTTTCTGAGGCATCACGTCCATTTTTAACTTGGCAACGAATTCTTGATTGGGCACAAGAA
>JBCBPQ010000160.1:0-16704 GCA_039820645.1 Cyanobacteria bacterium J06633_8
TCCAAAAATAAGACTAGCGATATGGGTACCGTGGGTGGACATTTGTCCGCTAGCGCTAGCTTTACCTTGCACGAGGGTGGGAAGTCTAGTGAAATTTGCTTGCTCAAAACAGGAATGAGCGGTATCAACTAAACCATCAAGAACCGCTACACTAATATCTGATGAGCCTTTGGTGCATTGTCTGAGTTCTGCAAGCCCGGGAATGCTTGGGAGTATTGAATGATTACTCATCAGCAAAAAATGGTTTGTGGTAGTAAAGTCGAATGTTGTCTATTCGGGTTTTTTCTAATTCTTCTTTGGTAACACCTACCCATACCTCGGGTCGAATTTCCTGATGTTGATAAAAGTTGTGAACTCTTTGGGCAGTATCATTGAGATTAAAGTACGATAGGATTTTTTTCTTATCTAGAGAGTAGTAAATTACTGGGCTACTGTTTGCTTTTGACAAGCCAATAACAAATGCTTTTGATATTTCGAGAGGATTTAATGACTTGGGAAAATATCGCTGCACCAGGTGCTGGCTTTGAGGTTTAGAAAAATCTTTTTCACTAATTGATGCGTAAAGTTCTATTTCACTGCGACCATCCAAATAAAAATCAAAGCCAATATGCCTAACACTATTATTTAAGTAATCCTTTTTTTCAATACAATCACACAGAAAAAAAGCTGTTTCTAATTTTTCTGGATAATCTTCTATTATGATTGCAATTTTTAAGCTCGATTCGGCTAAATCTCCTCGTAAATCAATACCAGCGCTAATCTCTTTAACTTTACTAAAATCAAAATTATGTCCTAAAAATTGACCAAGCAAGGAATAGTTTATTTGGGTACCAACTCGGGTTTCTACTTGTCTAATAAAAGTTAAGGATTTATTCAAATATTTTTCCCATTCTTGGGATTTATTTCTAAAAAAAAGGTTGAATCTTGAGGCAATTAATTTATCTTCTTCTACTTTACAAGAGGGTTCAATAGTACAGTCTCCTTCAACTGCCATTACAAATTCTTCAAAGAGCGGTAAAGTATGTGTTGACTCAACATCAAAGGCTTCTTGATGGCTACGGAGGAATTGTAATCTTTGTTCTTTTAGTCTGTCTTTTTTTAGTTGAGTAATTATCATAAATCAGAATAAAAAATATTCGTAATCCAGATGGTGCGTGACGGTAATCTCAAATCCTTTCGTTACAAGTGTTAAATTATGGTAACCGTCACACACCCTACAATTTTTTTTGCTTTTCTACAATTGGGAAACACCTTGTCAGATTGCGCCAAGAAATACAAAGGATTCTGCCATCGCTACAAATCCCAGACCAAACCTCCTCGCAAATGCCACTGGGGTAGCAAAATACTCAGAGGTCAGTCTAAGCCTAATTCAACAACCTCACCTTCTCGGTCAAAACAGCGTACGACCGGGTGCCAGGTAACGGAAAACCCAGAAGTAGAGCGGATAGTTCGCCAATTTGTCGATGCAAATCGTGCCCCATCCGAGTCGGAAAAAGTGTTTTGACTTTTTTGAGGTTTGGTTGTAAATTGAAGGTGTTATTCTGCGTCGTCGCCCGCAAAAGGTAATCCAAGAAAATCCAACCCTGAAGGTAATCCAACCCATGCATGGGCCACCACATCCCCACCCAAGTGCGCTGATGTTTTGGAAGTAGTATTACGTTTTACAGGAGCGACATTGCGGGGAGTGAGTTTTTTGGTTTTCATCTCTATTTTTCCTTTACTAGTTTTTTTACCGGACTTTACCGTTTTCTACTGTCCGGTTATTAAGAACATAGTTATTGTTTAGTAATCGCAAAAATAAGTCAATAGGTTTGATGTAAACTTTTGTTAGATTGGATACATAAAATCATCTAAAGCATGGGCGTAGGGTTGCTTCGAGTTTCTACAGAAAAAGAATAACTCGTATACTACGCCCATCTTATGATTACTATTGATATAAACTACCATTAGATAGTTAATCAATAGTATTCAACAAATGCCTAACCATGAAAGTAGGAAAAAGAATTTTAACCTTTCCTTTCTGGTTAGTGAATAAATAGAATTATTCTGCGTCGTCTCCTGCAAAAGGAGGTGCTCCGGGAATGGGTGCGACCCAGGAGGGGGAAATCACTCCAGCATTGGTAGAAGTAGCAGCATTTTCACGCTTCACAGGAGCCGCATTGCGGGGAGTGAGTCTTTTAGTTTTCATGAGAGTTATTTTCCCTTGAATTATTGTAGTTTTAATACCTTTTTTTTCTGTCCGGTATTAATTTGTACAGACTTATTGTTGGATAATTGCAATAATAAGTCAATAGGTTTAATGTAAACTTTTGTTTGATTGGATACATTAAATTATCTGAAGGGCATTGCTGAAAAGTAATGAATTATATTTGTTTACATTTTGTATTGCAACACGAAACGTTTGTAGAGACGTAGCAATGCTACGTCTCTTTCAATGTGAAATCACAACTTCATACTTTGATTCAGCAACGCCATCTGAAGCATAGGCGTAAGGTTGCTTCGAGGTTTTACAAAAAAAGAATTATTTGCATATTACATCCTCATTCCGTTAACCTGTATTTACAACATTACCTCAATTCGATTGTGGAAGAATACAATGCTAAATGAAGCTACTATTGAAGAACGTTTAGTAAATCTGGAACGTACAGTAGCAGAACTCCAAAATCGTCTTTCTGCTGTTCCAACTACTAATAATTGGTTAGATAAATTTGCAGGTTCCATTTCTGACGAACAAGCTTTTTTAGAAGTTCTAGAATATGGTAAATTAGAACGTCATACCGATAAACCTTTAGATTCTTCAAGCTAACAAGGGTGAAGTACTTATTAGATACAGACCATATTAGTTTTATACAAAGACGCAATAGTGCAGAATACTTCAAATTAACAACTCGTATTGCTAATTATTCACCTGGGGATTTTGCATTTTCTGTCGTCAGTCTTCACGAACAAATGCTTGGTGCTAATGCTTTTATCAATCGTGCCAAAAAATCCGAAGATATAACACGTGGTTACACTATACTGTTAGAAATTTTGCAAGGCTTTTCCATTGCTCCAGTTTTACCATTTGACGCAGCAGCAGTAACAATTTTTGAACAACTAAGAGCCCAAAAAATTCGTATTGCGACGATGGATTTACGAATTGCATCTATTGCTCTAGCGAGAAATTTAACACTTTTAACTAGAAATAGCCAGGATTTTAACCAAGTACCTGGTTTGGTTATAGAAGATTGGACTGTTTAACACTGCTACGTTGCGCGATCGTTATTCATACAAAAACCCCCGATAACTTAACTTGTTACGCAGGGCTCTGACAAGGAACACAGGGCTTGAGGCTCCGCCTCAAAATCGAGGCAGAGCCTCGCGGCACACGTACCAAGGCAGAGCCTTGGCACGAGAAATTAATTTTGCCTAAATCTCCCTCTCTCCCTCACTCTCTCACTCTTTATTCTGCGTCGTCGCCAGCAAAAGGAACTCCCAATTTCTCAGCCCTCTCCCTCCATCCTTCACCCATCCACTCGGGGTCGAAATTGGGTAAAACATCCCCGTTAAAACCAATTTGATTGCAAACAGTAGCCACCGAATTCCGTTTAACAGGAGCCACGTTGGGGGGATTTAGTTTTTTAGTTTTCATGAGATTTGTTTTCCTTGAATTGTATTGCCGGAAAGTATTACTGTTTTTGACTGTCCGATATTAATTTATACAGGATTTATTATTAGATAATCCCAATAATGAGTCAATAGGTTTCATCTATATTCTGTTGTATTTGATACATTCAATCATCTAAACCATAGGCGGCGTTGCTGATTTAATTCTCATTTTCTCAGCCCCCATAAACACTTTCTGTTATCCTATATATGTAAACCACTTTTAGAGATTATATGGTTAACATTTATGGTAGGTAGAAAGAAATTAGACCGGGTAAGTCTTCATGCACGGGTTGAGCGGGGAACGGTAGACAAATTAAAAGAAGTTGCCCAAACATTAGGCTATGTATATAACGATGAGGGTTCCACTGGTCAATTCTTAGATGCGATTGCTTCTGGTGAATTAATATTAATCGCTACGAAAAATAGAAGTGATGTTGATAAAAGTGATTAATTGTATTTACTAAAAGTGGTAAAATAAATATGGGGATTTTTATCCCCTTTTGCGTTTTAAAAGGAGGTGATTGATTGAGCAAAAATGGTAACGGTCATCGAGGATTTTGGAATCCGGTTAAAGTCTTCATTCGTTTATTCCAAGGAGTTTGGAAAAAGCGAGATGAAGTTTCTGGGGAAACATACCTCGTTGATTCGGAAGTTGTCAAAGACGACCTGGACGATATTGCAGACGAACCAGGTTCTCAAGACAAGGATAATAACTAACATATAGTTATTAGCCCCTAGTAATATACTAGGGGTTTTATTCGAGTATGAAAACCCTTATAAAGATTATGACAGATTCTAACACCACAGTTTTTTGTCCCGTTCACTATCAAATTATTCAGCGGAGGGGTAATGGATGGGCATTTAAGCATGGCGAACCTTTTATTAACTTATTTAACGCCCCGAATTTATCACCCGAAGAAGAGTTTAAAGCTTTTGGTACTTCAATGAAGCATGTTGCGGTTGAATTATTCCGCATTAACGGTGGAAGACAAGGTTATTACATTGCGAACATTTTAGATAAAAAATATTACTACTGTGGGGTTGAGTGGAAAGATGTAAAGTTGAAGTTAAGGGAGTTAGGAATTGGTAAAGCCGATCCGATGAGGAGTTAATACTCCCTTCCCGGTGAAAGATTAATTCTCGTGCCAAGGCTCTGCCTTGGTACGAGTAACGTGAGGCTCTGCCTCTAGCAATACAGTAACGGTAATTTCAAATTCTTTCGTTAGAAGTGTGAAATCATCTTCCAGTACACACCCTACATTTTTTTTTATTGCTTCACCTTATTAACATTATTCACCGCACTCAATTCTTCCTGCAACACTTTCCGATAAATTCTTGGTAAACTACTACTTATTGAATTAGTTTCTATCCCGTATCCTAAACTCGTCCAAGTCGGAGAAAGTAATTTTAAAACTTTATTTATTTTCCCTTGTCTCAATAACCCAGAAATATTAACTCCCCATTCCCGAGAATCATTCAACCAATTGTGAACAACTTGGTCTTGATATTGTGGTTCAAAACTATAACTAGCCCAAAACATCATCGGCATCGGTTGTTTTGGGTGATAGCGTTTGGCAATTTGAAACCAAGTAGTATTAATAACTTGATATCTACCAGCAGCAGTAGAACAATTTCCGGTATTTGGTCCAATAGGAATTCTTACGCATTTCTCCGGATGGCGGGTTAAATCGCTAACATGTTCGCCACCATACAAAACTGAATAAGGACGTTTGACATTAGCTTCACTCGCAGAAATAGTTCTCATTAACGCCCGAATATATGGATCTCCTCCCTCCATAATTAACGGTGGCTGTCTTTTTTGAAATACCGGATCGCTATTTGGCTCAAAGCTGCCATAAATATACCACTGAAACATAAAGACAAAGGTAAGAAGGGCGGCTACAGGTCCGATAAGTTTTTCAATACCTTTAAAATGAAAACCATTAAGAGTTTGACTCATCAATATTAATTAAAACAGCCAAGTAATAGATAACAACACAAGTAGATAGAAATATTCCGGCAAAGTAAAATTTTAATTAACCCGGATTCTCGAACAAGTTTAATAGAACTTACGCAAACGACATATTTTTTCGTAGGGTGCTGTACTCCTGGAATAAATTTGAACGTGATTATAATACTTGTAGCGTCACGCACCAACAAGCTAATGTGACAATTACGTAAGTCCTGGTTTAATTCTAGCAATGATTATTTTTCAGCGACCGAGGAAAGACGGCGAGCGTAATAAGGCATTGCTGAATTCAACTATACACACAAGTTTTCAAGTTTATTTCACAGCGCTTAGATCCCCCCTAACCCCCCTTGAGAAGGGGGGAATTGCAATTAAACCTCCCTTGAGAAAGAGGGCTTAATTCCCTCCTTTTTAAGGAGGGCTAGGGAGGATCTCCCCTTAACCGAGCAGAATTGCAATTAAAGTCCCCCTTTTAAGAGAGGAATTGCAATTAAAGTCCCCCTTCCCAAGGGGGATTTAGGGGGTTCTTACGAGATGTGCGTACACCGTATGGGAAAGAATTTTTACTTGCGACTTCTAAGCTTTTCCAATGCCCAATGCCCAATGCCCAATTCCCCCTTTACACAACTCCTGCAAATAATTCTGCAAAACTTTTCGCAGCAGCCTCTTCTTTAGAAACAATTTCGACAATTTTATTGCGCGAAGCAGCTTCAAAAAGGGATTCTACACAAACTTGCGCTACTTTTTGACGGGGAATACTGCCCTCAAACATTGTATCTGCGCTCTGCATAACGATAGGATTGCTGTTGTCTTCGTTTTTTAATCCACCGGGACGAACTATTGTATAAGTTAAACCGCTTTTTTGAATATATTCCTCTGCTTGTTTCTTCCAAACCAAAATCAACCAGAATAAATTTAGCGGATGGAATAACTTGGAAGTACATAAAGAAGAAACAAACACAAAATTTTCGATTCCTTTTGCCTTGGCGGCATCCACCAAATTTTTCGTACCTTCATAATCTACCTTATAAGGTCCGGTGGGATCGAAACTCGGTGCAGCACCAGTTGCACATAACAACACCGTACTATCTGCTAAGGCAGTAGATAAAGCTTCTGGTTGCAAAACATCACCTTGGACTAAGTCCACATCACCAGGCAAAATACTCCTAGCTTTATCTAAATCTCTGACTAATGCACGAACCGGAATGTCACGCGCCACCAACTCCTGCACAATCCGTCTGCCCGTCTCACCTGTTGCCCCTGCTACAAAAGCTTTCATTCCTACCCCCAAATTGGGAAACTTATATCACTATCTTTCGTTCTCTATTGTAGAGATTAGGTAAACTTTATATCAGATTGTTAATGTTTCGATGAATTTGCCTTACTCATGGGAAACATTTCCTCTAGGATGGGAATTATTATTTTATCTAAACTTAAAAGTATACAGGAATGCACTTATGGTTTCAATCAATCGAAAGTGTAAATCTGATAAAGAAAGGGAAAAAATTATATCTGTGGCATCAACTATAACCGATATATCTGATATATCTGACAGCCAAAGTTTCCCTTTGCAAGTAGATTTACAGGTAGATTTGGAGCAACAAACCAAATTTTACGGTACTTTCAGCGACTGTATGGAGTTATACGCACCAGCAGAAACTGTTGCCGAATATCTTAACAATCACTCAGAATGGTTTACTCGTTGTGCTCAACCAATGAAAGTCAAACCTTTGGGAGAAAATGGTTATGAAATAATTATCGGTCGTTTTGGTGCTTTCAACTATGATGTCGAGCCGAAAATCGGTTTAGAACTTTTACCTCCCCAAGAAGGGATTTACCGCATTCACACCATACCCATTCCCGACTATGTACCACCTGGTTACGATGTAGATTATCGTGCATCGCTACAGCTAGTTGAAAGCAACAACGAAGATAATGCCGCTAAATCAACTCCAATAACCAGAGTTGAGTGGCAATTGTATTTAACCGTTTACGTCCAATTTCCAAATTTTATCAAACGTTTACCTAAATCCTTAATTCAAACAACCGGCGATCGCCTGCTCAACCAAATTGTTCGTCAGGTATCTCGTCGTTTAACACGCAAAGTTCAACAAGATTTTCATCAATCTTTAGGCATACCTTTTTCAGATATTTCACATAACTCTAAAAAAGCATAAGAAAATGAAGGATGGGGAGCATTCCAAATGTGAAAAAACAGTTGGATGCAATACAAATTTTACCTCAACCCCTTCCCCTCTCCTTGATAAGGAGAGGGGAGGGATAGGTTGGGGTGAGGTTTGCCGAGTGTATTACACTCAACCGAAAAGGGCTATATTTTGATAGATTTGCAAAATTGGTATGCTCCCGAAGGATGAAGCATAAAGGTTGAAATAATTCAACCTTCATGCTTCAAACTTCATATTTACCGATATCGGAATTTAGGCATTACTAAGAATTTTTTGGACAATTTGCACGCCACTAATAGCCTGCCATGTAAAAAGTCCTAAAATACTAAAGTTTAATAAAATATGAGTTGCCCGTGCCCAATTAGCTCCTTTCTGCATAAAAGGAGATAAAGAAGCGGAAAAAGCAATCAGAGCAGTCATTCCCAGCCCAGCTAATAAATGGGGACCGACAAATAATTTACCATTATTAATATAGGTAACAGCCATACCACCAATACAACCCGATACCATTAGTGCTAATACTAAAGAACCTATTTGAAAGTGTTTGATATTGTACTTACCTTTGACAAGTTCTTTCTTCTCTTCACCCTTAGCACTTCTAGTACGCTGTACCTGCAAACCTAAATAAGCCGCATAAAGTGTACATAGCAACAGCGCCCACATTAGCACCGGATGAAAAAATTGCATCCAGTATTTAATTTCTGGCGAAAGTTCCATTGTGTTCTCCCCAATACTTAAATCTTCATAAAAATTAGCATAACCCGTCGGGGTAATGGGGAGTAGGGGATGGGAAAATAAGAATTGGAAATTGGGCATTGGATAAATAGTTATGAGTTAAGAGTAAGGAGTTAGGAGTTATGAGTTATGAGTAAGGAGTTAGGAATTTTTCAACAACTAACCACTAACAACTAACAACTAACCACTAACCACTAACCACTAACCACTAACAACTAACCACTAACAACTAACCACTAACAACTAACAACCAAAAAATGAGCAACAACAATGCTTCACTGCTAGAAGCGGCTAGAAGCGGTGACATAAAAAGGGTGCGAACTTTTTTAAATACGGGTGCTTCTGCAAGCGTCAACGATGGAGATGGCACTACAGCCTTAATGTTTGCAGCAAATTCTGGGTATACAGAAATTGTTAAAATGCTCGTCGATTCGGGTGCAAATATTGATTGCAAAAGAAAACGTTATGGTTTAACGGCTTTGATGTTGGCAAGTGCTGCAAAACAACTAGACATTGTACGCATACTAATATCAAAAGGTGCTAACGTAAATGCAGTTAATGAAGATGGCAGTACGGCTTTAATGATAGCGGCTCTCAAAGGTTACAGTCATATTGTCCAAGCTTTATTAGATGCTGGAGCTAATGTCAATCTTCAAGATAAAGACAATGACACAGCTTTACAATTGGCAGTAAAACAAGGACATTCTGCCGTAGTTGAAATTTTAGTTAAAGCAGGTGCTGATGTAAATATCCAAGATGAAGAAGGCGAAACTTTATTGATGTTAGCCTCAGAGCAAGGATATTTGGGAGTCGTTGAAGTACTATTAGGCGCAAATATCAAGGTAAATGAACAAAATACCGATGGAGACACAGCATTATCAATTGCTGTTGCAGGGGAACATACTTCTGTCGTAAAAACTTTAATAAATAAAGGTGCTGATGTCAATTTTCAAGATCAAGATGGAGAAACACCCCTACATATTGCAGTTGTCGAAGGTTTTACCGAAATTGTAGAATTGCTTCTCAAAGCTGGTGCTGATGTTAATAAGAGAAATAATTTAGGCGATACACCTTTACTTGTGGCAGCTTTACAAGGCTACAGCAATATAATTAAAGCACTTTTAGAGAAAGGTGCCGATGTCGAAATCAGAAATTTAGCTGAAACACCGCTAACTTTGGCAACCATACAAGGAAACGTAGAAACAGTAAAAGTTTTATTAGAAAATGGTGCTGATGCAAATACTGAATTACAACATGGAAAAACTCTATTAATAGAATCTACAAAACGTAATTTTAAAACAATAACTCAAGAATTATTAGCTCATGGTGCTGATGTCAATTGTAAAGATGAAAACATGGCTACAGCATTGATGTGGGCAACTTCATTAGGTTATGTCAAAGTAGTTGAAGTATTATTAAAAGCTGGTGCAGATGTAAACTTGAAAAATCGAGGTGGTTATACTGCTTTGATGCTTGCAGAATTTAACGGTTATCCTAGTATTGTCAAAATTTTAAAAGTTGCCGAGGAAAGAGATTGACATACTCCCACGAATTCTATTCGTGGGATTCTGGGTTCAAGCGTTTTTTTATCCCAAGCCGGTGCAACCCGAATTAATATAACTTCTGATTTTTATTATTTAGATTATCTAAAATATAAAATTCTTCTGCAAATAAGCCTATTAAAAACAAAAGTATTTCATAATACGAAGTGTTTTATACCGTGGTTTGTAAAATGAACGACAATATTAATTTGCAAGCAGATACGGGTTTACCTTTGCATTCTGCTACAGATGTAGATTTAGAAGTTTTTAATTCTATCCAAAGTCCCGATTATAAGCAAGGGAAGCCTGTAGAAGATATGAAACGATTGTTTCACAAACAGGTAATCGTTGAAGATGATGTTTTACTAGATACTGAAACCATCAAAGTACCGGGTTTTATTGGTATCGCTGATGAGGAAATAGTTACAAACCCCCAAGGGCAGACAGTTTCAGGGCATGAGGATATTGCCAATTATCTGGAACGATATGGTTTGTTAGTTTGCACTTATCAGTACAATAAAGACCGTTATGGTAAAGAAATTGATTTACGCCGCAGTCCTCAAAGTCATTCTGAAGTCAATGATTTGATGGAAATCTTTATCAAAAATGAAGGTCATCATTCTGGAATGATTGTACCAGCTATTAGGGGAGGTGAAAAAAAAGCTTTTGCATCTTTTAACGAACCTGATAGCTATCATGGCGGATTATATGGGCAAAGCGGATTTATTGCAGTAGCGCAAAATTTAGTTTTTCCTGAATTTTTTAATTCACAACAGCAAAGGGGTTATACCGACAGCATTATCTGCTGGATGGCTTTGATGAACCCCTTTGTAAAATTTTCCCAAAATGATTTTAACGGAGGAGATCCAACCCGCGTTATCAATAAAGAAAGCCTCAAAGAATTTTTAAAAAATTGTGCTTTAGCTAGTCTTGGCGAACAAAGTGCAATAAACTTTCTCAACGATGCTAACAACAAAGCTTATTGCGCTGAATTTGTTTATATAGGCTTAAACACTCCTATTTATCCTTTTAATCTTAAAGGATTAACACTATTGTTAAATGATGAAGCCAAAGCTAAGCAAATTTTAGCAATTCAAGAACAGCAAAATAGCAAACAACAGAATATCCTCAGCAACCGCAGCAAAAACCCTGAATTTCAAGCTTTTAATATCCAGATGCCAGTGGTACCGGAGGATTTACAACCTTTAGACGTATTGATGACAAACAACGGAATCAATATAGATTCCAACAGTATTCCTTTTCCACCTTTTACACTTTCTCAAATATTGCGTCGCGCTTTCCGTACTTTGTTACCGCGTCATCAAGAGGTAAACAATCCCACAATTATCAAAGCACAAGTAAAGCTGTTTGGATATTTAGAACCATTAATTCTTAAACAATTAGGACTCGATAATCCAAATGCTGGAACATCGGAAGAAGCAACCCCAGAAACACAGGAGAAAGTCAAAGCAGTAAAGGAATTTATCACTTTTATAAAATCGCAACTAGAACAGAATTACGATAACTACGGGCAACTTGATTTTATAGCCGACAAGATTATGCAGCAAGCAGATGAATTAGTAGGTGCATCTGATGCAAAATATTTTATACCACCGCGTATTTATGTAGACTTAGGGCAAAATGACAATGATGGTAACTTACCTCAAGGTTGGGGATTTAAATTAAATACTTTAGGTGCACTAATTTATCGAGGTGCAATTGTAAATACTGTTGAAACCCCTCAACCTCCGGCTCCAGAGCCACCTCCAGAAAAGAATCTCACGACTACTAGGAAATCATAACTTGTAGGGGAGGCGAATTAGGAGCTTGACTGAGGATACTGCGTTGTAGCAAGTGTCCGCGTGTGGATTCTCCTCCCCAATATTGCCATTGCCTTGTCCCAAAGCCCAAGTTAAAAAAATAAATGTTAAATATTACTAATTATTTTTTGAATATAAAGTAACAAGTAAAACATTTATGTAGAATAAGTACGCAAATCATATTCATTTAAGGAAAATTTATTGTTTTTCGTTGCCTATTCTCTTTAAATAATTGTCTGTCAAAAAAATACTTTTACTAAGCGATCGCCATCGAAAAGGTGAGTTAATAAACTAACTTAATAAGGAATTACAACTCAGCAACTGGGATAATTCAATTATGTGGTGAAATTAAAATGTAATATTAAATCCTAGTTAACAGGAAAACTCAATTGCTCCCCACCGAATTCTCCCCCATAGCCTTTATCGCCACTACTCCCACTGGTGCAAAGAAACTTCAACCACTTTGCCAAAATAATGGCGTAATGTGGGTTCCAGAATCACTATCTGAAATAAATAACGCACAAAAATACAAAAAATATCTGAAAAAACACGTAGCTCAATTATGGGATAATCATCAAGCTTTTGTTTTCTGCTTAGCCACAGGTGCAGTAGTTAGGTTGATTTCAAGTTTACTCAAAAGCAAGTCAACCGACCCCGCAGTAGTAGTGATAGATGAAACTGGAAAATTTGTAATTAGTTTATGTGGTGGACATCAAGGTGGTGCCGATAAATTAACACAGTTGATTGCTTTACAGTTAGGAGCAACACCCGTTTTAACCGGAGCTTCTAACGGTTTGGAATTACCCGCAGTGGATATGTTGGGTAGAACATTCGGATGGTGTCGCGGTGATGGTGATTGGAATCTAGTTAGTGCAGCAGTCGCCAAAGGTGAAGATGTAGAAGTAATTCAAGAAGTTGGTTCAACTTTATGGCAAAAGAATTTACCATTATTGCATCCCTTCAAATTCAACGAATCGCCAACCACAAAAGCCAAAATTTTTATCACTCACAAACAATCTTCTCCCTCCCTCTCCCCCTCTCCCCCTCTCCCTTTCATCTCTTGGCATCCCAGAGTTTTATGGGTAGGAATCGGCTGTGAAAGAGGTACTTCAAAACAGGTAATTGCAGATGCTATTGATAAAGTATTTCTAGAAAATCAACTTGCACTCTCTGCCATAGCAGGTATCGCCACCATTGATATTAAATCTGATGAAATTGGTTTGTTAGAACTTTGCAACGAAAGACATTTACCCTTAAAAACCTTTTCATCTGAAATTCTTAACACCGTAACTGTTCCCAATCCTTCCCAAGTTGTGGAAAAAGAAGTAGGAACACCTAGCGTTGCAGAAGCTGCTGCA
This sequence comes from Cyanobacteria bacterium J06633_8, assembly GCA_039820645.1. Classification (GTDB taxonomy): domain Bacteria; phylum Cyanobacteriota; class Cyanobacteriia; order Cyanobacteriales; family Nostocaceae; genus Rivularia. Next base: position 13,258 of record JBCBPQ010000160.1, read on the forward strand.
ATAATTGCAGCCAATGTAGAGACGCGATATATCGCGTCTCCCCAAAATGTTGCGTTTCCCCACGAAACCGCATCCCTAAAAGTCCCCAAACAAATTTACCGTTCATCCAACCCAAGTCAAACCGGTGCAGTCACAGTTGCCATAGCCCAAGCAGAAAAAGAATACATCGGTAAAATAGGTAAATTACTGCTAGTCGGAACTGGACCGGGAAACCTCGAACAAATGACTCCCGCAGCACAAACAGCTGTGGCTAGTGCCGATGCAGTCATTGGTTATAGCTTATATATAGATTTGATTGCTCCCATCCTCCAAAAACACCAGATCGTAGAAGCTTTACCCATTACAAAAGAACGCGATCGCGCGACTCGTGCAATCGAGTTAGCAAGTTGGGGATTAACTGTAGCTGTTATATCTTCAGGAGATAGTGGAATTTACGGAATGGCTGGCTTGGTTATGGAAGACTTACAAGCAAACGGTTGGGATGGTAAAAGTCCTACCGTAGAAGTATTTCCTGGAGTTAGCGCTTTTCAATCGGCTGCTGCAAGAGTTGGTACGCCTCTAATGCACGATTTTTGCGCTGTCAGTTTAAGCGATTTACTTACTCCTTGGGAGGTAATTGTCAAGCGTTTGGAAGCAGCAGCAGCAGCGGATTTCGTTACAGCTTTATATAATCCCAAATCTAAAACCCGCACTCAGCAGTTGAGTGAAGCTAGAGAAATTTTTCTCAAGTACCGCAATCCCGATACACCAGTAGGCGTAGTACGTTCGGTTTATCGCCAAGATGAACAAATTACTATAACCACCTTGGAGAAATTACTAACTGTGCCAGTGGATATGTTAACTACTGTTCTAATTGGCAATCAAACTACTCGTAGTTACGGAGAATGGATGATAACACCGAGGGGATATAGAAAGTAAGGTTAATTATTTTTGTACGGGCATTCCTGCCCGGCAACATCATTCAGATTAATGAATTTATATACTTCGATAAAAATATTTACAGTTCATAAACAAACTTAATATTTACTAACTTAACTATCAAGTAATTCCTCCCATTACCGAAGCATCTCTTAATACTTATTGAGTTGTTTCTCATTCATCCCTACAATCAGTAAATTAGTACACAAATTTAAATTACGTTCTCTGTTATATGAAGGGGGTAAAATGACTCGTCCGATTATATTGGGTATTGTAGGTGACAGTGCTGCGGGTAAAACAACTTTAACTAAAGGTATCGCACAAGTATTAGGCCCGGAAAATGTTACGATTATTTGTACGGATGATTATCATCGTTACGACCGCAAGCAGCGTGCAGAAATTGGGATTACTGCTTTAGATCCTGACTGCAATTATTTAGATATTATGCAGCAACACCTTTCACTGTTGCGTGATGGGCTACCGATTCTCAAGCCTATTTACAATCATACAACTGGTAATTTAGATGCACCTGAATATATAAAGCCCAAAAAATTCGTGATAATAGAAGGATTGCTGGGTTATTCGACTCGTAAAGCAAGAGAATGTTACGATGTCAAAGTTTACCTAGCTCCTCCAGAATCCTTACGTGCCAGTTGGAAAGTTAAACGGGATACTCAAAAACGCGGATACACCGAAGAACAAGTTTTACAGGCACTCAAACAACGGGAACCAGATTCAGAGAACTTTATCCGTCCCCAACGTCAATGGTCAGATATTGTTGTAAGTTTCTATCCTCCCAAGGATGATTCCCAGGAAAATAACGGACATTTGAATGTACGCTTAGTATTACGTCCGACAATTCCTCACCCAGATTTTACGCAAATAGTTAACTCTGGCAACGGTAATTCCATGTCAGCTATTCGCTTGGAATTAGATAGAGATATGAGCAAACCTGTAGACGTTTTAGAGGTGGACGGACACGCAACATTAGAGCAGGTAAATAGGTTAGAGCAAATTATTTGTTCCGACATGCCCAACTTAAAAAACGTTTGCGATCGCGAAAGTAACCCAGAGTTAGGTAAAGTTGCTGGCACAACCGGAGAAAGTATTCAAAGTTACCCCCTAGCTCTGACTCAACTTTTGATTACTTATCACATGCTTAAAGCCACACAAATATCTCAAGAAGGTTTGCAAATAAAGCTTTAGATAAAAGACGGGGAAAGATGGTGATTTATTTTCCCTCTCTCGCTTCCTATGTCAAAAATTTAAATATTTTCTAAATATCTTCTAAATATTTTCTAAATATTTACTTCTTTTTTGATAAATTCTGGGCTTAAAACTGGGATAAATAAAAATAGGTACACCTATGATTATTATTCCTTAGTTTATCTATGACCTACTGCCTCAGAATTGCCGACATGGCTGAAAACGAGCGTCCGCGAGAACGCTTGTTAACTCATGGTGCAAAAATTTTAGCGACTGCTGAACTGATTGCAATTCTACTCGGTACAGGGCAAGGCGCTGGCAAGCTGTCTGCTGTAGGTTTGGGACAATTTATTTTACAGGAATTAAGTAAACACCAACGCGAACCTTTAGTAGTTCTGCGGGATATTAGCGCTGCCGAGTTAATCAAAATCCCCGGAATCGGTCCAGCAAAGGCAACAGCGATATTAGCAGCCATAGAATTGGGCAAGCGTACTTTTCAAGCACGTCCGGGAGAAGGTACATTAATCGATAGTCCTGCTGCTGCGGCGGCGGCGTTAAGTCAAGATTTGATGTGGCAACAGCAAGAAAAGTTTGCAGTAGTACTCTTAGATGTCAAAAATCGTTTATTAGGAACTCAAGTAATTACTATTGGAACCGCAACAGAAACTTTAGCTCCTCCTCGCGAGATATTCCGGGAAGTTATACGTCAAGGTGCCACCCGTTTAATAATTGCACACAATCACCCTTCAGCAAACCTAGAGCCTAGCCCCGAAGATATCGAACTAACCCGTCAGCTATTAGGTGGAGCGCAATTTTTGCAGATTCCTTTGATAGACCACTTAATACTTGGTGATGGTGATTTCCAGAGCTTGCGCGAAATTACACCCTTATGGGATCAGTATCCCCAAGGAGATTGACTTAGATTAACAGTTTTGATTCATATCTTGCACCTCGACGAGAAACCGGGTTTGAAGCAAATCACTCAACGAGCAGGATTATATTTAAAGTTCGGAGAAACCCGGTTTCTTTATGCTTGTTGAGCATCGTGCATTCTAGTGTGTTTATAAAACCCAAAGTCAAAATAATTTGTAATAAAAAATGTAGAGAGGTTATTGCGATCCATCTCTACATTATTATTCATTATTCTTTTGATAGTCGTATTAGCTACTTTGAAAAGAGAATTTAGGGACTTGCAAGTAATAAATTGTCCCACCGTCGGTGTCGCCTGAAAGGCGACACCGCCACACGTCTAGGTTTTGTCCGGGATGTTTGTAAAATGTGGGACAATTTATTTTTTGGATCTTCCTTATCTTTGGGATAAAA
>JBCBPQ010000161.1:0-16665 GCA_039820645.1 Cyanobacteria bacterium J06633_8
CGAATATTATCAACGTCGCTTGTAGCACGGCTTATTAAGTCTCCTGCTTTATTAGTCTCAAAATAAGAAGGCTCCAACTTCAGCAAATGTTCAAAAATTTGCTGTTTGAGGTCAAATTCTACCTGCCTTCCCACACCGAATATCCAGATGCGAGAAGCCATCCTTATCAGCCACATTGAAGAACTGAGTGAAATAATAAGTATGGAGTAGCGTATGATTTGTCCGTAGTCAAAGTTTTCCGAAAGTTTCTTAACGCAATCTCCAATTAAGAAAGGTATGTAAGCCCCCAATCCATTAACAATTAGTAAAGCGACAATACCTAAAGTTGTTGCTCGCCAATGAGGGCGTAGATAAGCAACAAGTTTGACAAAGCGTCGTGATTGTGACATTCGAGCAATTAATTACCAATTACCAATTATCAGGTATCAACGAACAATTTTCAATGAAGAATTTTTATTCGTTTGCTCTAGTGGTAATTAAAAAAACAAAAAATCTAGGGCATGGCACTGACCACACCCTAGTCTTTTTTATGACAAAAAATCTATCGAGGACGTAAGAAATTATTGACTTGATTGAGATAACTTTCCCAAACTTGTGTTGTTAATTGCAAAGTCTCTGCATTCGGTACAAAGTCTTCTAAACGTAAGCCCCGACGGCGAATAGTTTGAGGTCTTTGTAAAAGATAAGGCGGAATATTTATACTGCTAGGATTTAATGCGATTATCTTCGGATCTACATTTATTTGAGGAATAACAGTATCGCTAAGAAGACCTGACATATTCCCTACAGATGTATCTCCAGCAAATGCGACAAGCGTTGCAGATTTCGATTCAAGTAAAGCTACATTGGGGTAAGCTGCTCTTGCTACAGGGGATTGAATCAAGAAATAAGCCACCGCTGGTGTACTTCCTAACAACAATATTGTCAGTGCCCAACCGACTAAAAATCCTCCGGGTTTGTCTATCGCTCCACCTTTTATTCTTTGAGCAGCGAAAGTCATCAGTAAAATTGCTGCTCCTAAAGGTTTAAGGGGAAACGATATTACTCTCCACAAAGAAGAAACAGCTGGTTCGTTAGGATTCACGAAGGACAACAACAAGACAATCAGAAAAACTACCACTACCAATCGCCCTACAAAGTTTCCGGTTGGGTAGAATTTTTGAAATAGGCTAAATACAACAGTACCTATAAGTAGCCATAGAAGTACTCGGCTTAGCAGTTCAAACATAAACTCACTCTCAAATGTTTTTTTACAGACAACCTATATGGCTTTGGGCAATGATTTATTCTACTGCCAAATGGTAGTATTACCATTGCTTGACTTCAAATACCTCATACCCTACACACTAAAACTACCTTCGTAGTGATTTTAGTGCAATTTTTATCAATAATCTTTAGTATTTGTAGTCTTGGAGATAAGTAATTACGCTGCCATTAAACTAAATTTATGATGTAATGGTTTATTTCACAGCAAAATCTATGTCTTCCGAACAGTCTACTATTTTAGTCACCGGAGGAGCCGGGTATATTGGCTCACATACTGTTTTAGCTTTAAAAAAAGCTGGTTATGAAGTCCTGATACTCGATAATTTAGTTTATGGACATCGCGATTTGGTGGAAAAAGTTCTTCAAGTCGAACTTATTCAAGGAGACACCGGCGATCGCCAATTATTAGATAACTTATTTAAATCTCGTAACATTGCAGCAGTAATGCATTTTTCAGCTTACGCTTATGTCGGAGAATCTGTTTCTAATCCGGCTAAATATTATCGTAATAATGTTATCGGTACAATTACCTTGCTAGAAGCAATGTTGGCAGCTTCTGTTAACAAATTTGTATTTTCTTCAACTTGTGCAACATACGGTGTACCAGAAGAAGTTCCGATACCAGAAGAACACCCCCAAAATCCAATTAATCCCTATGGCGCTACCAAGTTGATGGTAGAAAGAATACTTTCAGATTTTAACGAAGCATACGACTTTAAATCAGTACGTTTTCGATACTTTAATGCAGCAGGTGCAGATCCATCCGGAAATTTAGGAGAAGACCACAATCCTGAAACTCATTTGATTCCCTTAGTATTGCAGACAGCTTTAGGAAAACGCGAGTCAATTTCTATTTTTGGTACCGATTATCCTACAGAAGATGGTACCTGCGTTCGCGATTACATTCATGTAAGCGACTTAGCAGATGCTCACGTACTAGGCTTAGAATATTTACTCAAAGGAGGCGAAAGCGCAATATTTAATTTAGGCAACGGAAATGGTTTTTCTGTCAAAGAAATAATTGAAGCCGCCAGACTTGTAACGGGCAAAGAAATTAAAGCTGTAGAGTGCGATCGCCGTCCTGGAGACCCCCCAGCCCTTATCGGTAGTGGCGAAAAAGCCCGAAAAATCCTAGGCTGGCAACCACAATATACTTCTATTAAAGATATCATCACCCATGCTTGGGAATGGCATAAAAAGCGACACGGGAGTTAGAAGAGGGAGAGGGAGAAAGGGAGAGGGAGAGAGGGAGAGAGGGAGAGAGGGAGAAAAATAAATAAATAAATCATTATTTCTCATGCCCAATGCCCCATGCCCCATGCCCCATGCCCCATGCCCCATGCCCAATTACCAATTACCAATTACCAATTCTTAACTTCTCCCTCTTCGCATCGCAGCAAATATTCCTGCAATAATTACTAAAACTCCTAAACCTATAGCCCAAATTGGTAGGGGAAAAGCTTGTTCTTCTGTTTGAACAGTATTGACATTTTTAACTTCTTGTGCTGTAATCGTTGGTTGTTGATTATTCTTAGATTTATTAGTTCTGGCAGCTACAGTTACATCAAATTTCAATATAAAAGGTTTGAAACTGGCATCATTTGCAGGTTTACCAGTAAGCTCTAAGTGATAAGCTCCGGGTTTTGGGAATGTAATTTCTGTTCCTGGAATACCTTGATAGCGTTCAGCCGATATGGGTTGTAAGCTTGGTTGGGCAAGGGGTTTTGCTTCTGCGATACGTGGTTCGCTATAAACAGCTAATTGGCAATCGCACTCTTTAAGAGGAATAACCTTACCTCCCTTTCTGGTTAGAGCAAACCAAGTTTGTGCAGTTTCACCAGCACGAGGAGTATCGTCTGGTTCGATATGCAAAGTTGCACCTACATCTTCAGCAACCTCTGTTTTATGTGCCAAAGCAGAAGGAATTAAAGATAAAAAATTCATTTTAAGAATTGGTAATTGGGCATTGGGCATTGGGCATTGGGCATTGGGTAATTGGTAATTGCCCCCTGCTCACTGCTCACTGTTCACTGTTCACTGTTAACTGACTACTGTTTGCTGGAAACGTAAAACCTCTGCAAGCCTAATACCGTCCAAAAAAGACGGGTTCTGAGTAACAATACTGCAAGGGTTACAATTCCTAAAACAGCCGGGGCAAATTTACTAAGCAGGGTTGACTGTACGGAGCCAAAATAATGAGAACCTATAATTAATGCATGTGCAGCGCTCAATATTAAAGCTGGAAGGCTTAATAAATGGATTTTTCGCCAATTTTTACCTAAAGACTTTTGTAAAGAATCAAAACTGGTAAAAGCAGCAGGAGCCATTAAAATTAATCCGATTACACCAAAAGTTATACCTAACTGAAATTCAGGTGTTAAGAAAGAAATACTATTAAGCTTCCAGGAAAATGCATGTTCCATCATATGAGCGGTATGGGCTAAAGAAAGGACAAAAGCACCAACCCCTAAAGCACGACGATACTGCATAGGTGCTATCCATAAACGGCTAATGGGACGAGCAATTAACGCTAATATCAGCAATATTAACCCGGCATGTCCGGTATAATCTGCCATTGTATCGCCAGTGCGTTGCAGGGTAATTAAACCTATTATGAGAGTTACCCAACCCCCCAAACGAAACAATTGAGAGCGTCTGTCTTTACTTACCAACGATGCAGACACTCCTACACCCAACATTATGGGAAAGGTTCCCAAACCAAAAGCGAGCATTGTAGCTGCACCCATCCACATATTCCCCGTTTGAGCGGCTTTAATTTGGGCAGCATACAGAAAACCACAAGGCATTAAACCCCAAGTCATTCCTAACAGAGCTGGTGTATACCATGAGTTTTGCAATGACAGTTTGGACATTCCAGCATTCAAGCGATTGTGTAAATCACTTTGTAGCAATGGATGTAAAAATGGAATTCGCGGTAATAAATTGGGATTAATTTGCCGGAGTCCGAATAAAATTAGCATTAAGCCAGTAAGAATTGCTATCCACTGACGTAATTCACTACCAACCCCTGCTAATTGCCCTCCTTCAATCAATATTGAACCAAGTGCCCCGATTGCAGCACCAACCAAGCTATAACTGAGCATTCGCCCACAATTCAGCAAGATGTGGAACTTTGATTGTTGCCACCAACTCGTATTTTCGCTTTGGGAAGATAAAGAAAATGCTACAGTCAAAGGACCGCACATTCCTAAACAATGACCAAAACTACCTAGAAATCCCAAAGCTGCAATTAGGAAAAAATCAAGTACCATTTTGGATTTTGGATTTTAGATTTTGAATTACAAAAAAATTTTAGTAATAATCAATTTAGATAAAAGTTTTGAGTGCGAGAAACTGTATTTATTAAATACAAAAATTTGTAGAGACGTAGCATTGCTACGCCTCCTGAAGGTTGTGGAAAAACCATCAATCTAAATCAATATGGCTAAGTACTAATTATGTCCTTGATGTTTGTGCTGCTGATGTTTTTTATTTAGCGTCTCTGAAACCTTAACAATTTCCGTATCTTCAATCACTTTACCGTTGCTACTCCAATCAGCGTGATTGTTAGCATTCAAAGTTACTTTCACCTGATTTTCACCGGGTTCAAGATTTTCGAGATAATACCAATTACTATAAAGCCTGGTAATTTTTTTACCGTTAATAAAAAGATGAGCGTGCCCTTCTCCCGGTTGGGCTGCGGTATTAACTTTTTCCGGTGCGAATTTAAAATTAGTAACTTTTGCCTCTAAATTCCATCCTTTCTTAGCATCTTTAACTACGACTACATCAACAGTAGGAACCGGTTGTCCTTGAGGAACTTCCATTTTTTCATGTTTATGTTCGCCATGTCCGCTTCCCATCTCAGCCACCGTCATAACCGCACTTTTACCAATCACAACTACGGAGAATAATGTAGCTACCGCGACAAACAAGTGTTGAGCTTTCATAGCATAATAAGTAAGAAAATTACCCGTTTCAACCCTTAAATGTAAGAGTTTTTCAAAATAATGTCAAAAGACGGGTTGTCATAGTTAGTAATTGGTAATTGGGCATTGGGCATTGGGCATGGACAACTCCTCATTCCTAACTCTTAACTTTCAATTCTCTCTCACTAAACTATAGGAATTTCAATCACAAATTCCGTACCATTACCCGGTGTTGAATTACAGTAAAGTTTACCGCGATGTTTTTCGACTACGATTTGATAGCTTATAGATAAACCCCGGTGCCTTTACCAACTTCTTTGGTAGTGAAAAAAGGGTCAAATTTAGTTTGAAATTAAATTTCAAATTTAACGGCGACTGCGACTGAAATCAAAATTCAATCACAAAAAAGCATAAAAAAACAGTGCAATAATTTGACTTACACTGTTTTTAAACAATAATATAATTTTGTGCCGAGCAAGACTTTAGAAAAATACAACCTAGAAAATTTTCAGTTACAAACGAGTTATCCGATTCAATTTGAATTAAAAAAGTAAAATAACAAATTATTTTACAGATTATAGAAAAACGTGCTTAATATTCTAATTATATCAAGACATTTACAAACATAAAAGGTACATGCACGGACTGAAAACAAGCAAAAATTTAACAGTAAATAATTAGATTAATAATCAGTAGCACCTAAATACGTAAACATATAGATGTAATCCAAGAAATTTTTCTACTGTAATTAGCCCGAGTTGGTGCTCCCGGCAAATATAGATGCTGCTTAACAATATAAACAAACAGCCATCTAGTTTATATAATAGGCAAGACCAAATGCAGAAGCTACAACAAGAACTGGAACTACAACGCTAAATTCAAATTTTTTGGTTTTGAATATCTCGATAAAAGACATGGGAATTACTATCGGCCAAAAAATAGTTGATATGATAAACATCGCAAAAGACAAAAATTTGTCTTCAGGAGACGAACTTGGATTACGCAGAGCAAATCTCAACCAGTTAATAAAAAAATAGCAAGTCATTAACAAGTAACTGACAATAATAGCGGATTCAATCTTGTTCATTAACGATACTCCTTAGCTATCCAAAATTACGGCAATACGAGTGAATCATTACACTCACAAATATTCCTTACTGCTAAATAAATTTATGGTAGATAACAGTAGTTTTTTTTCAACCTCTTTCTAATGCTTTATTGCTTTCATTCTTATTTATCCATGTTAGTAGAATTCTGAAAACCTATAAATCCGTGTTAACACTTATTTTTTATTTGTATTTTCTAAGTTTACGATCCTAAAACAGTATTGTAGATAGCAATTACCATGACAATCTTAGCACTATAGATGTAATTCAACTGAAATATAACAGTATATTTACTATATTGTGACGCATACTGACTTGTTTTTATGTATTAAATATTGCTTGTGTTTCTGTTGATAGCAAAACACCATGTTTACATAATGATTTGCACTGAATTCAATAAAAACACAACTAATATTGAAGCTTATCCTCTAAATAAGGTCTTCGATTAATAAAATATTATTTCATTTTATAAGTGTATACACTTAGACAGCTTACATTAACTTGATAAATATTTTTTACGATCAATAAAAATATTATTCATATAAAAAAATACAGCTTGATTTATGGGAAATTTATAGAGCCAAAAAGAGACTTAAGTGCTTAAACAAAAAAGAATCAAGTATAAAAAGCTATCAAGAATATAGAATAAAAAGTTAATAGTATAAATGATTTTACAAAAATGCTGTAGAAACATAATGTATTTTAAAATACAAAATATTTATTTTTTTAGGTTAAATGCTATACAATAATATGTGAAAGCATAAATTGAATTTTGAAATAAAAAATTAGAAATTCCTATTATAATATCGATGATGGGGATTTATGCAATTAAGCATAGGTAAACGCAGCCGCCTTCAAGTAGCGATTTAAGTAACAAGTAGAATTGGTTTCAAGATAGAATTTCCAAGATTAAGTACGAAATAATTTTGTGCAGTAAACACCCCGAATCTTATAAAAAACCCTAACTGTATAAACTTGAGCAATCGAAGCGGTATATATGGCAACTGCTAATTAAGGATGGCGAGGCAAATTTTATATTTCTTGACAACATGCATCGTTATTCTTTTTGATGTAATGTTTGATAGAATCCAAGTCAATAAAACAGTCGGCAACATCAATTAAAGATTCATTTGTCATTCCTCGCAGACTAACGAGTTCAACTCTAGCGCCTTGATAAGCGACAGCATTTACAGCATAGGTTAACTCTCCATCTCCGCTGACTAGAACTGCGGTATCATAATAGGGACATAGATTCATCATATCTACAGCAATTTCTACATGCTGATTTGATTTTCTAGAACCATCAGGAAGTTGAATTACTTCTTTTGTTACCACACGATAACCATTTCTACGCATCCAGAGCAGAAATCCTTGTTGCTTTTCGTTATGGCGATCGACACCAGTATAGAAAAAGGCTCTTAACAATCTTGCTTCTCTAGTTAAATAGCAAAGTAACTTAGTGTAATCAATTTCAATACCAAGTTGCAAAGCTGTATGAAACAAGTTTGAACCATCAATAAAAATAGCAACTCTACCGCGATTAGAAGTAATATTTAAGTGAGAAGCCTGTTTGTTTATTGGCATCTGCGTATCTTCGTCTGTAAGAATAATTTTCATACCTTGTCGTTGCTTTTCAATTTGCGCTTCAGTTGTCAAATTTGGAATATCCATAATTTTTAATTTTTGTGAATCTAAGTACTGCGAGTAGATTAATGAAGTTGTGATTTAAAAAGTATTTATACAGTTCAATTTACCTTCGTCAAATAAGTATTTGTTTCTATAAATTGAAGAATATTATTTACATTTATTCTTAAACAGTGGATAAGGAAAGACAAGACAGAAAAGACGATATATGTGTGATAATTGCTAATTGGTTCTTTCAATTAGATATTGCATATAAATTTATTGTAACGAAACTTTGATTTTGTTCTACACAAAGTAAGTTATTTTTAATTCAATTACAATCTGGAATCATCACAAACAAATAAAGTTTTAAGAAAATATTGATGAAAAGGTAAAAATGACAACATTTTTTGCTCGTTCGATAGCTTTAATCATATTTTTGCTTGATAATATTCCTCTGATAATTCCTATTTTTTATTATCTATATTGACCATAAAATTTTGCTAAATCGTTTTTTTAGCAACATAAGTAATCTTCTACACAAATCATTAATTATTACCTATTTATATTTTTCGGATGTATTAAAAAAAATACACTAGGTACGTAATTATATACTTATTGAAAGCACTGTATCCGGATAGTAATTCCGAGAACAATGAAGTAAAATACATTATTTTTAAGTAAATAGATTTATAAACTAAATAGCTGATTTATAATTTCAAAAAATGGATGAATATTCACGATATTGTCAAACTTTTTAATTATACAGTTCGAGTATAAAAAATGAATGTAAGCTGTATTGCATAGCTTATTTTTTTTTTGATTAACTTGTATAGTATTAATAGAGGAAGTAATGTCTAATATCTTGAAGTAATAAGTATATACCGCAGTGAAATTATGCTTATTTAAAATATTAAATGCCGTAATTATTAGTAATTAAAAATACATATTTCAACCTCTTCTTACACATTAGAAGAGATTTAAATCGAAAGCATCCCAATATATGTAAAAGTATTTTTACGAGACCTTATAAGGGTACTACTAGATAAGCACAGCCCAGGAAAGGTAAACTTTTTGTAAAATTGGGATGCTACCTTAAAATATGCTCAACTATTTTGTTAAATGAACTACTTTGCGATTGCTTTCATAGATAGTATGCGGAGTTCTTCACGTACACTCATTAAGATTTGTCCTAAATGGTTTTGTCCAGTTTTATTAGCACCACAACCCCAGAAATAATCTCTTGGTGAATCTTCTACAAGCAAATTATCACCAGTTGAAAGTAGAATTTCTCTAATATCATGGTGAGCAAGAAACTTATTACGTACCGCTTCTCGCATAATTTGAGTTTTTACTAACTCCCAGTCGGAACGGATTTGACGACTTGAACACCGCCCTAAAGCAGCAGCTTCCTCTGGAGTAGAAGCTTGATGAATTATAGGAATAATTTCTTCGTCAGTGCTTCCTACGAACTTTTGTGCTTGGTAATAATGCTCTACCGTCTGCCACAAAGTATTCTGCATTTCAATTGAGTGCAGGGAAAAGTTAGAGAAACAACCGTAGGGTTGCCAAACTTTGTAAAAATAAATAGTCATATGAAAACAGTCGTTTAATATACCACTTCTATGATGCCTGTAGATGTTAACAGCTTGGTTGTTAAATTCAAATTTATCAAGACCTTTGGGTGTAAAACCCCATCGTCTATACGTTGCTAGTAATTGGTTGGGGTCAAAACCCCATTCAATTACCTCTCCCTCACTCCCTCACTCCCTCACTCTTTATTCTTTTCTACAACCCCTAGACAGAAGTTTTTTCCTCAACCAAAGCTTTATCGTGAGAACAAAACATCTTATTGGTAGATATTATGGAAAAAAATTAGAAGCGTAATCATACTGTTTGTTGGCACTCTCCATCCATAAAATGCGAGAGATTCTTTAAAGATTAACAAATGTTAAGTAAATACATTCAAGTATAAATTAATCTAATACAAGTTTATCTAATATAAATTGCTAATTAAGAATTAAAAATAAAAATTTGAAACTTCTCTACTTGAAATATTTTAATTCTGACCAAAACCGAGTAAATACGCTCAGTAAATAATAAAAAAAAGTTTTATATTATACAACTATAATATTTGTCTCAGTATGAAATAATGATATAAATTTTGGCGACTGAAAAGTTTGCAATTACAACTCATCTTAGAGGATGTTTGAAAAGTATTATGTTTAACACCAGAATCTCGAAAACCTAACCCCCCTATCCCCCCTTCCCGGAGCAGGGAATGGGGGTTTCAAAGCCTCTCTCCTACTAGGAGAGAGGTTTGGAGAGAGGTTCTTATGTAAATATTTTGACGCATCCTTACATCCTCTTAGATTGGAGATAGTCGAAGATAAATTATTGAATATTTAAATAGTTTGGTAATGCAGCCTGATTTTAATATTTGGTAATGGGAATGGGGAATAGGTAAGTATAATTAGTAACTAGTAATTTGTAATATCAGCCGCAGGGGATGAATTAGGGGGCTTTAAGCCGAAAAAATACTAGGTAATTAGATAATTACTAATTGGGCATATAAAGAGCGAAAGCGGGAGTTATTAGTTTCTCCCTATTCCCTTGCTCCTAGTTTCCCAACTCCCCTATTCTCCAACTCAAGCGCTTTGCATTTTCCGCCAAATTGTAAAGGCTAGAAGTATGAAAATTGTTGCAGTAGTAGCAACAATAACTTCTAGACTCATGTTGCGGATGCTCATTCCCAACCAGTTGCACCCTAAAGTTATTGACCATAGAATAAGCGCTGCACGTTTTTGAGATAAGCCCCAAGCTAACAAACGATGGTGGAAATGGTCTTTTCCTGGCGTATTCATAGGGTTTTTACCTTTTGCTAATCGCCTTACAAAAACTTGGGTAGTGTCCAGTACTGGCAGCAGAAGAAAGACTGCTGGGGGCAGTATTGATAGCACTGTAGTTATTTGTAATTCACCTAAAATACTAGTTGCAGCTAACACATAACCAAAGAAATATGCTCCGGTATCACCCATAATAATTTTTGAAGGATGGAAGTTATAGCGCAAAAAGCCTAATGCCGAACCAGCCAAAGCTGCTAAAACCAAAGTCGCTGCGGCACGGTTATAAGACTGAGCGGAAACTGCCAACAAGCTCATAGCCGTGATGAAGCTAACTCCTCCAGCTAAACCATCCATCCCATCCATCAAGTTGATGGCATTAGTAATTCCTACTACCCACAGCACTGTCAATAATGTAGATAGTGTTGAATCTATGGGAGTATTAAAAGTTAAATCAAAACCAATATCGTTAGCAACTAGCAAAAGCGCTGTTAAAATTTGCACCAATAACCGGAAAGAAGCGGGTAGGCTAAACTGGTCGTCAATAAAACCTACCAATACCAGTATTGAACCGCCTAACAGTACAGTTAAAACCTGTGCTAATACATTTTCTAATTCAATCGGTCGTAATAAACTAGCAAGGGTAACAGCGGCAATTACCCCAGCATAAATTGCTAATCCTCCCGCATTCGGTAAAGGTTCTTTGTTTAAACGCCTTGCATTTGGCTGATCTGCCCAACCCACCCGTAAAGCAAATTTTCGTATTCGGGGGATTAAACTCCAGCTAACGACTAAAGCTAATAAAAACGTGAACACTACTGCCAACCACCCGGAACCACTGGGGTCGGCAATGCCGAGAGATTTAAGGAAACTGTATATATTCATCTCCCGATTCCTTCCTCACTGCCAGTATCTATCACAATCGACAACTGTATATTAATCATTTTTGTTCTTAATATCTGTAATATAAACAGCTTGTATAGTTAGCACTCTTGAGCAGTGAGTGCTAAATTGTAAAACAACAGTGCTTAGTATCTGAAACAAATGGCAAAAATCGTTTCCTTTAATGAAGAGTCACGTCGGTCGTTAGAAAAGGGTATTAACGCCCTTGCTGATGCCGTCAAAATCACCTTGGGACCAAAAGGTCGTAATGTTCTTTTAGAAAAGAAATTTGGTGCGCCTCAAATTGTAAATGATGGTATCACCGTTGCTAAAGAAATTGAACTTTATGACCCCTTGGAGAACACTGGGGCAAGATTAATCCAGGAAGTAGCTGAAAAAACCAAAGAAATAGCGGGAGATGGTACTACTACCGCTACCGTATTGGCTCAGGCTATTATCCGCGAAGGACTCAAAAACGTTGCTGCTGGTTCCAACCCCATGAGCTTGAAGCGCGGTATTGACAAAACCGTTGAAGCTCTGGTGCAGGAAATTACCAAGATTTCCAAGCCAGTGGAAGGAAGTGCGATCGCGCAAGTTGCAACAGTATCTGCTGGTAATGATGAAGAAGTCGGTAGCATGATTGCTGAAGCGATGGAGAAGGTTACCAAAGACGGCGTAATTACCGTTGAGGAATCAAAATCTCTATCTACCGAATTAGAAGTTGTAGAAGGGATGCAAATTGACAGGGGATATATTTCTCCCTACTTCATCACCAACAATGACCGGATGACAGTAGAATTTGAAAATGCCCGTATCTTGATTACTGATAAAAAAATCAGCAACATTCAAGATTTGGTGCCAATTCTAGAAAAAGTGGCTCGTAGCGGTCAACCTTTACTAGTTATCGCTGAAGATATTGAAGGTGAAGCTCTAGCAACCTTGGTTGTAAATAAAGCCAGAGGTGTGTTAGGAATTGCTGCCATCAAAGCCCCTGGTTTCGGCGAACGCCGTAAAGCAATGTTACAGGATATTGCGATTCTCACCGGCGGACAAATGATTTCCGAGGAAATCGGTTTAAGCCTGGACACCGCAACCGAGGACATGTTAGGAACCGCTCGTAAAATCGAGATTGACAAAGAAAACACCACTATCGTTGCTGCTGGCGATTTGAAAGCCGATGTTGAAAAGCGCATCGGTCAAATTCGCAAACAGCTAGAGGAAACCGACTCCGAATACGATAAAGAAAAATTACAAGAACGCATCGCCAAACTAGCTGGTGGTGTAGCTGTAATTAAAGTTGGTGCGGCAACCGAAACCGAATTGCAAGACCGTAAATTACGCATTGAAGATGCATTAAACGCAACCAAAGCAGCAGTAGAAGAAGGTATCGTTCCCGGTGGTGGTACTACCTTAATTCACCTAGCTAAAAAAGTTGCTGAAATCAAAAATAGCCTCAGCGAAGAAGAAAAAATTGGCGCTGATATAGTAGCAAGAGCCTTAGAAGCACCATTACGTCAAATCGCTGATAATGCTGGTGTAGAAGGTTCGGTGATTGTTTCTTCTGTAAGAAATAGCGAATTCAACATTGGTTACAACGCAGCCAGCGGCGAATTCGAGGATTTAATTTCTGTCGGAATTATCGATCCAGCCAAAGTTGTGCGCTCCTCCTTACAAAATGCCGGTTCCATCTCCGGAATGGTACTAACTACCGAAGCCTTAGTAGTAGAAAAACCAGAACCCAAGCCAGCAGGCGGTGGCGCTCCCGACATGGGCGGCATGGGCGGCATGGGCGGCATGGGCGGCATGGGCATGGGTATGCCCGGTATGGGAGGAATGGGGATGATGTAAGAAATGTGGTTAGTGGTTAGTGGTTAGTGGTTAGTGGTTAGTGGTTAGTGGTTAGTGGTTAGTGGTTAGTGGTTAGTGGTTAATAATTGTGACGATTATCAACTATCAACTATCAACTATCAACTATCAACTATCAACTATCAACTATCAACTATCAACTATTAACTAAATCCCTAAATTCTCTTTAGCCCAAAGGGCGGCTTGGGTTCTATCTCTTAACCCGAGTCGCCCTAAAATTTGGGTAACGTAGTTTTTTACAGTGCCTTCGCTCAGATATAAAATTTTAGAAATTTCCCGATTACTATTTCCTTTAGATATTAAAGTTAATACTTCTAATTCCCTTTCAGTTAATTTTTGCTGAATATGGTTTTCTTTAGGTGGAATGGGCGGGCGTAATTGAGCAAATACTTTGGGTGCAATAGTTGGACCTAATTGAGAATGTCCTTGATGTATGGCGTGAATGGCAGCAGCTAGTTGGGGTGCGGGAGTATTTTTGAGTAGATAACCTAATGCTCCAGCTTGTAAAGATTGCCATATATATTCATCTTCATCGAAAGTTGTCAAAACCAGAATTTTAATCCAGGGGAACTTTTTATGAATGTCGCGAGTTGCAGCCACTCCATCGCAAACAGGCATTCGCACATCCATGAGAATTACATCAGGTTGCAATTGCTGGGTAAGAGAAATAGCTTCATTGCCATGATTCGCTTGCCCTACAATTTCAATATCTTCCTCTAATGAAAGCAAAGACGCTAATCCCTGGCGAAATAGCGGTTGGTCATCTGCTAACAACAGCCGAATCATCATATTATTAAAAAATGAAGGGAGATGCTTTTACAGTGAACAGTGAACAGTGAACAGTGAACAGTGAACAGTTAACAGTGAACAGTGAACAGTTAACAGTTAACAGTTAACAGTTAACAGTTAACTGTTAATACTTAGGTATTCTAAATTATTTTCCCATGCCCAATGCCCAATGCCCCATTCCGATTCCCATCAACTCGGAATCCAAACTCGAATTTGAGTTCCTTTACCTAAAGTACTTTTTATCTGAAGTTCTCCTCCTAAAATTTGTACTCTTTCCTGCATTCCCCGCAGTCCAAAACCTGTATGATGTGCGTTCACTTCAAAACCTTGTCCATCATCTGCGATTTCTAAAGTAATTCCTTCTGTATTTTGATAGCCTTTTATATTCACAACTTTTGCATCAGCATGTTTTTGAATATTGGTCACAGCTTCTTGAACAATACAATATAGTTGATGACTAGTTTGACTTGGTAATTGCGGTAATTGCGAGTCTAAATAAATTTTAAATGATTGATTGCGTCCAACTTGTTCTATTAAAGTGCCTAAAGCCTGATTTAGATTAAAATTGATTTGGCGTATTGACTGCACGGAATTTCTGACTTTTGTTAAACATTCGCTAGATAAGTCTTTGGCAATATTTAAAGAATTAACTGCTTTATTTGGGTCTTTATCGTATAACCTTTGAGCAAGTTCTAATTGTATATCTAATGTTGTTAAAGAATGACCTAAAGAATCATGAATTTCACGAGCAATACGACCGCGCTCTAAGTTGGCAGCTAAGGTTTCTATCTGTTCGGTTAATTTTTCAGCTTTTCGACGACTTTTCTGTTCTGCTATAACGACAAAGCTAAATAGCAACACAAAAATGCTGACGGTAAGATAGCCCCCAATATTATCAATAATTACTCTACGGACAATTAAATTAGTATTATCTAACTGTGCAATTCTTTCTTCTAAAGTAGCTTTATTAAATTCTAGTATTTTCGGTATGCTAAAGGCTATAATTACATTCCAAACTATTCCTATCAAAATAGTGATAAAAACTACTTCTTTACGTTTTAATAGAAAACAGCTTTTTACCAGAATAAAATAGAGAGATATCTCAAAATAAATTCCAAAAGTAGCAGGAATCATTATTGCAAAAACTTCTAATACAATATACGCTCTTCTTTGCCATGCTGGATGATTAATTGGAAAAATAAAACTTAATGCTGCTAGGGATAATAGTTGAATAAATCTAACAAAAGTTTGTATTGGTAAAGAGTTATAATCAATTTCGTTACGATTTAATAAAAAAAGTAAAAAGTATACAATTAAAATTGACCACTCAATATAGCTGATGGTACGACGAATAGATAAAGAAGCGGTTTGGTTAAAGCGCATACAATTACAAGAATTTAAAAATTAAGTAATTTATCTTATAAATATCACGCATTGCAAGATAAATTGGCAACATGACTATAGTCATATTTATGCGTGACTATAGTTAATTTTGAGAAAAAACATTTTAGTTTAATCTATTAATTACCGTTTTCATATCAAAATAAATCAAGCTTAGCAAGCTAAATGATAAACAAAAAACGGGGAACAATTAATAAGTCAAAAAATCTTTATTTCTGTAATAGAACTATTTATTTTAGAAAAGAAATCAATGAAAAAAGTATCTGCTTTCAGTATTGGTATTGCAACAGCTAGTATTCTTGGTTTCGCAAATATGACCATAGTTCAAGCTCAAACTCCTGCGAATCAAGATATACCTAAAAATACACAGACAAACGAACAATCCGAAATAAAAGTTTTAGTTGCAGAAGTTACTATTGATGGTGCAGAAGGAGAATTAAAAGAAATTGTTGCTCAAACAATTCAAACTCAGTCAGGAAAAACTATTACTCGCGCTCAATTACAGCAAGATATTAATGCCATATTCGCTACCGGTTATTTTACAAATGTACGCGCTGTTCCTGAAGATACCAACTTAGGAGTCAGGATTAAATTTGTTGTTGAACCAAATCCAGTTTTTCGTGCAGTAAATATACAAAATAATCAAGCATTACCTCAAGAAGTTGTAAATCAAAGTTTCAAAGAACAATACGGTAATATTTTAAATTTAAGACAATTACAAGCAGGAGTAGAAAAATTAAATAAATGGTATCAAGATAACGGTTATGTTTTGGCTCAGGTGATAGATTCTCCCAAAATTAATCCCGATGGAACTGTGACTTTACAAGTAGCAGAGGGAATTATAGAAGATATTCAAATACAGTTTATTAATCCAGAGGGAGAAGAAACAAAAGGAAAAACGCAAAAATATATTATCACCCGTGAAATGCAGTTAAAACCGGGGGAAATATTTAAAAGAGA
>JBCBPQ010000162.1:0-16443 GCA_039820645.1 Cyanobacteria bacterium J06633_8
AGGAAGAAGGAAGAAGGAAGAAGGAAGAAGGAAGAAGGAAGAAGGAAGAAGGAAGAAGGAAGAAGGAAGAAGGAAGAAGGAAGAAGGCTGGAATTGGGATGGGGATTTAAACCCATATTTAGATGTTAAATAATCAAAAATCATAATAAATCAAATTTATCAACCCACATCAAACCTTACTTTTGTCAATTACTTAGATAAAATTGCTGGTTAAAGTATTTTTTATAACTATATATTTTACAAAAATTAATATCAACTCTTGCTAGAAAACTTGTTTTCTCAAACTTTTTCAATCTTGTAATACGTTTTTAAGGTTAATTGCTGGCTTATATCAAGTTATTAATCTCAAAAATTAAAATTAAATAATATCGGCGCTACAGAGTGTACCAAATCCATATTACACTCAAATGCGTTGTAATCTCGTTCGTAAATAGGAATCTTTTTCGACTATTCGGAAATACAAACTTTTGTAAATTTAATATTACAGATTATGAATACATAATTTTTATCAATTTTCTTAAATTTATTCAATTAATTCTCAATTCACTTATCAATCACTAATTAATAACTTCTTTCTCAAAGGGAATCATAAACTTATAAATCAAACTTTTGACAATTTTAGGTTTTATAGTGTATTTGTACTATATAGATAGGAATTTTAAATTATGCAGTCACTTCATAGAGTTAGTGCAGGGGATTTACAAAGATTTTTAGATGCTCCTGAAGAATTGTTGGGGGAATCGGAGGAAATACAGATAGCGATCGCGACATTTTCTGAAACTCCTCGCAGTGTTTTACAGGTTTTACTTAACAGCGAATATTCCGAAGTTGTGGAAGCATCTCGTTTACATGTTAATTGGGTGGGAGAAGAAAGAGGGGATTATCGGGAAGTTGTTTCGGAAGTGTTGCGGAATAAGGATTTGGGAGAAAATGATAGGTTTGCTGTGGAGTTGATGCGATTTGCTCCCGTACCTCCCGAGTTTTTGAGTGAATGGGTTCCGGTTAAATGGTTGATTCAAGGATTGAAAAATCAATATATGCCATTACAGTATCGGTTGCAGTTGTTGGAAAGGTTGTCGCGGGAAGGGGAATTAGAAGCGAGGTTGCAAGTTGCGGAATCTTGCGATACTCCGGTGTCCTTGTTGGAATTGTTAGCTGGGGATTTGGATTTAGCGGTACGGTTAGCGGTTGAGTATAACGATAATTGTCCGTCGGATGTGGTTGAGTTGGTGAAGAATCAGCATGATTTGGCTGGGGATTGGGATGCTGATATTCGGGATTTGGAAGAATTGGGGGAAAGTCGTTGGAGTTGGGTGAGGTTGGCTGTTGCTCAGAATCCTTTTGCTCCAGTACAAATTTTGAAGCGATTGTCAGAAGATAAATTACCAAAAATTCAGTTAGAAGTAGCCAAGAATCCTAAAACGCAGAAGTGGATTTTAGAAGAGTTATCCAAACATCCGCATATAGATAAGTATCCAGAGATAGGTGTATATATTCAAGCCGCTATTGCAGAGCATCCGAACATAACAGGGGAAGTAGAGAATAAAGACATACCCTTTTTAGGACGACATAAACTACGACTCAATAAAGAAAAAGCTTCGGAAACTTCTCAAGCACGGTATTTTATGACGAAAAGGGTAAATACTCCCTTTGCTTTAGCTCAAATATCAAAGAATAGTAGTCGCGATTCTAAAATAACCGCAGCACGTAATCCTAAAACTCCAGTTAGTATTCTTGAACAGTTAGCGAAGGATAAAGATGAAGATGTTTGTTCTGTTTTAGTTGAGAATCCAAATCTTCCTTCAAATTGTTTAATAGAATTAGCTGAAAATTCTCAGTTTAATGTTCAGCTTGCAATTGCTCGTCGAATTCATCCAACTCCCATAGAGGTTTTATTACAGTTTTCTCTACACGAGGATAAAATAATTCGTTCGGAAATTGCACAAAATAAAAACACTCCCTCAGATATTCTTACGTTCTTAGCTGAAGATAAAGAGCGAGATGTCCGAATTAATTCTTTAGCAAATGCCAATATTCCTAGCGAAGTAGTATTTCAAGCTCTTTTGAATACTAAGGATAAGGAAGAGTTAAAAATTATTCTTCAAGCACAAAAGGACATGATGCTAAATTCACTTATGTCACCTGAAATATTAGAAAGACTATCTCATCACCCTGAATATTTAATTCGTTTTACGGTTGCCACTTATCCTACAGCATCTGCTAAAACTTTAGAACGTTTAGCTTTACACGAGTATGAAATAATTCCTGAAGCTGTAGCAGAAAACCCAAGTACTCCAGCAAGCATATTAATTGAGCTAGCAAAACGTGATTATTACGCAACGGAGATAGAACGCTATCATAGTATTTCCTATACAATTGCTATTCGTAAAGATGCTCCACCTGAAGCTTTAGAATATATTGTCTGTCAACCAATAGTACCGTTAGTTATTCGAGCATTAGAAAATACTAATACACCTATCAGTGCTTTGCAATGGTTAGTAGAAAATCAAGAGAATGAATCTATTTTAGGTCTTGTAGCGAAACATCCAAATACTACTCCCGATATATTGATAAGCTTATCAGCAAACAAATCTGTAAAAGTTAGACAAGTAGTAGCGAGTCAACTGCAATGTCCACTTGAAATTTTAGAAATACTTGCAAATGATTCAGCTGTAGAAGTTCAAGAGAAGGTAGCAGCTAATCCCAATACTCCAAATCAAATTTTAGAAAATTTTGCTCGAAGCGAAGATACAGCTATTCGTACAGCAGTCGCTTCCAATCCCAGTCTTTCACAAACAACTTTAGAGCAATTAGCCCATGACGAGAAAATCGAAGTACGTCGTCAAGTTGCTCAAAATCCTAATACTCCCATAAGTATTCGTGAAAACTTGCGAGATACAGTTTTATTACCAAAAAAGCAACAGCAAAGTCCAACTTTAAATAGTCTTCCCCGAATTTACAATCCCAGCAGCGATGATTTAGCAACCGTATTAACAGAATACGCTGAGTCAGATAATGCTTTCCTCAGATTTGTTGTTTTACTTCATCCCCTTACACCAAATGAAATATTAACTCAAGGTGCTAATTCTGCTTCTTGGTTGGAAAGATACGCTGTAGCTGAAAACGAAGCGACATCTTTAGAAATACGTGAAACACTTGTTAGTGATGGTAATTGGATTGTCAGAGCAGCAGCGAATCAAAGTTTATCAAATAGTAATTAATTATCTCATTTCTTTTTTCTGCTCTCTGTGCGTCTCTGCGATTTTTTTATATTTAATATCTCAAATCCAAGTCTAAAATCATGAACTCTTCAACAACTAAACTTTTAGCAACTCTCGAAGTACTTAACTCTGGTAATACCTTCTTTTGGGAAACATCAACCCAAGGTGAATTTAATCTTTGGAATTTGATGATTAATCAAGGTTTTGTCAACCCTACAGATATAGAACTTGTATTTGAACATTGGCAAAATATCGAATCCTGGGGAACACCAACTAATCCAAATGACTTCAGCTATGCTCCACCCCGCTCGGAAAGAGAAGATGATGATTGGAATGAAGAAATAGAGAATCAACGAAGAGAATATTATCAACAATTACAGCAAGTTATTAAAATAAACTGTCACAATATTCAAGCTTATAATCTTCTAGTTGCTAAATCTACAGATAATGGTTATGAACGAAGAAATCCCGATTTTTCAGTTTCGATAATAGTTGCTCAAACTTCATATAATGCCTGGTTTTGTCTTGCTCCGACAGTACCCAATCAAGTTAATTATTCTCGGAAAAGAAAAGCTTTACAAAATCAACCTATTCAAGCTCATAACGCTGAAATTCAAGCTATTCTTAGTAAGCTTAATCCTATTGAAATTTACGGTTACTATGATGCTGGTTACGGTGAAACTTGTCAGCATCGTATTATTAGCGTCATGGGAGAAAGTAAGGAAGAAATAATTGCGATTGCGCTTCAATGTTCAAGTATGGTAACGATAGAAAATCTCGCTGCTGAATACGCCGGTAACAGCCGTAAAATTAGTCAGTTCATGAACCAATGCTTGAAATCACGAACTCAATATCATGTAGGTTTCTGGGATATTGGTTACACCTACGAAGTTGGACAAACTCCCGCAGGTGATTGGATTGGAATTAGTTCGGAATACGAATTTGAATATAATCCTTGAAATAACTTTTAGCCTATCAAAAATAAACTGTCAATAATAGCTTTCATCTAACAACAACCACACACTACAAAGACGTAGCACTGCTACGTCTCTACACCTAATTGGGTAATTACACCCTTATTAGGTCAAAATCACACTTCATATAATATTAATATTAAAACCTAATTTATTTGCTGGTAGTCAGGGATTTATATCTTATATTCAATACTCAATTTTTATTTACCAAATTTATATAAAAATCTAATTTAATTATCATGCCATCTACCCTAAATACACTTATCGAAGGTGTAAGTGAAATTCAGCGTGGAAATTTTTCTACGGCTATAGAATTATTGGAAGAGTTTTGTCAAAATTATCAAGTAGATTCTGACGGTAGCTACTCGGAATATATTTATGCTCAACAACATATTGTGAAAGCTTACGGTTATCTCGGAGATGAATCAAAAGCAATTGAGCGTACTAAAGAATTAGCAATCAACGAACATCCTCAAGTTAAAAAATGGGCTAAAGGAGTACTTGCTTATCTTTCTCCGGAAGCTTATCAATCCCTACCCCAGGAAGTAATTGAAGGTGACAATCAACCCCTTTGGGATAATGAATCTGCAAAATTGGTTTTGTATTCAGTAAATGACTATTTAGAATTTGGAAGTAATTCTGATGTTGTAGAAACTTTAGAAACAGCTTGCGAAAGTTTAAAGTTTAATAGTAAAGAGCATTTGTATGCACAAGTTTTATTGATTGAAGCTTATCACGACAACGGACAATTAAAAAATGCAGTAGCACTTTGCAATCAACTTCTCAACAGCAAGCATTATTTAACTAGATTAATTGCAAATCAATATTTATCTTCTTCGTCAAAAAATCAATGGGTAAGGAAAAGGGATTTAGGGAAAGAGACGGAATTATTAACTTCTACACAAGCATCGGAGATTTATCCTGACTTTTCACGCTATGTGGAAAAGTCTACGAAAAACCTAACCCCCCAACCCCCTTCCCTGCAAGGGAAGGGGAAAAAATCAAAGCCTCTCTCCTTGCAGGAGAGAGGTTTGGAGAGAGGTTTTCCGGATGCCGTGAAAAGTAAGGAGATTTATCAACGGGGATATGATGCGTTGATAGAGAAAAATTATGCTGAAGCATTTGAAATATTTGAAGAATACTGCGAAAATACTTTACCGGGAACTAGGGAATATTTAATAGCTAGTAAATATTTAGTTCATTTTTATCAAAGTAGTGGAGAATTAGAGTTAGCTATTTCAATTTGTATAAAGTTGATAAAGAGCGAAGATAAAATTAGTCAAAGATGGGCTAGAGAATTATTATATACCGATTTATTTTGCGAAAATACACCTGAAAATCGAATTGAAACCCAGGTTTTATCTTTAGAGATAGAAAAAGTTGAAAAATCATCTATTTCTGTAGATAAAGAGTTGCAAGAATCAACTCAAAAGCCTGTTGAGAAATTATTTTGGTTCAGAAGAATTGATGAGTTTGAGGAATTTTATCAGCAAGCGCTACTTAGACTTTTAAAAATATTTGAAACTCGACGTAAGCAAGCAGTCGCAACAATCTTTATTTGCAATATTACTGCTCTTGCAATCCTATTTTTTATTCTTTTATATCCTTCGTTAATTTCTTTTTTCCTTATTTTCATATTTGCTACATTCTACTTGTTATTTTATCAGTCTGCTTTTCAAGCTTTTACTTATAAGTTTGATGATAATATAATTCACAGAATATACGAATTTATTGATAGTCATAAAATTTTCAAAAAATCAGCCCTATGTTCCGATGAAGATAACAGCCTAACTCATGCTCATATAGCTAACAGTCAACTTATAAATGATTTATGCCTACCTACTTACATCCAACAAAATAATTTAATCACTGGAATCATCAGCAATGTAGATATTCGGTTATCAAAAGTTGACATTAGTTCTAATACTATTCAACCTTGGAATAAATGTTTAAATTTTACTAGAAAGCTAGATGCTATGGCATCAGTACCTATAATCTCTGTTTTTGCAGCAATATTATTGTTTCTTCTTCGATTATTTAAAGGAATACCATATATATTTAATCGAATGATAAACGGTAAAAGTTTGAATTTTCAACGTTTTCGGATTGAAATATTAGAAAATCAAAATTACCGTCATCAAGCTTTTACAGGTTTATTTTTTACTGCCAAATTCAACCAAAAATCGCAGCCGATAACGGTAATTAAACCAAAGTTTTCAAATAATGCTATAAATTTACTAAATTATCAAGATAAACAAATTGTTGAAATTGATAATTCAGAGTTTAATTATTTATTTTCAGTTTACAGTGAAGACCAAGTACAAGCAAGAAAAATTTTATCAAACAGTTTAATAGAAAAACTTGTTGGCTTTCGTCAAAAAGTTAACAAAGATATTTATTTTTCTGTTGTTGGTAAGATGATATATGTTGCTATAGAATATCCAGAAGGAATTTTTGAACCAAACCTGTTTATAAGTATACTCAGATTTGCCCCTTTACGAAATTATTTTCAAGCAATACAGTTAATGTTGGGGATTGTAGAAGAATTTGATAAGTAAGTAAATATGAGTATTTCAGAAACCCGGTTTCTTAAAGAAACCGGGTTTCTCGTATCTCACGACTCAAACGTTAAATGCTTTATGATTTGTTCGTCACTTTCACAGTAATCTTCTACAAACAAGCGATAAGCATTTGAATCTGAAAATAGAGGTAGAATTATATTTAAATTTGGTAACGTACCATTTCGGGTATTAATATACTCTGGGTAACTAGAATACTCCCAATTTTCTGGTTTTCTGACTAAATAAGATTTCTGTGGATTTAAATGTATATAACGAGATAAATGTATTAAATACTTATCTGTATCTACCAAAACAGATTGAAAACGTCCCTGAAAAAGCGAACCAACTCTCTTGTAACGTTTGTTAATTGCTTTTGTATAAGAAAGAGCTAACTTCTGCATGAATTCTGAAACATTCTCATCATTCAAGTAAACTAATAAATGATAATGGTTTGGCATTAAACAATACGCTATAATTTCTACTCCTTTTTCTACAAGATGTTCCCGTCGCTTAGTTAAAAAATATAAATAATTATCTCGTTCAAAAAATATTTTTTGACGGTTATTCCCTCGGTTATAAATATGATAGTAATGATTCGATTTAAAAACAGTACTGCGGATTGGCATATATAAGGTTTTGATTTTATGTACACCTCTCTTTTATAACCTCAATCCTACAAGAAACCCGGTTTCTTTAAGAAACCGGGTTTTTAATTCCCAAAGACATAAATAAAGATTTACATCCTTTCCAAAACTTGAATTCCCAACAAATTTAAACCTAATTTCAAAGTTCTGGCTGTCAAATCACATAATGCTAACCGCGATGTTTTAATAGGTTCTTCCGATTTTAAAACCGGACAATTTTCAAAGAATTGGTTGAATTTTTCACTTAGTTGATAAAGGTATTCACACAAACGATTGGGAAGTAATTCTTGCTCAACTTCAGCAACAACTTCATCTAACTGTAAAATATGTTTTGCTAAAGTTAATTCCGCTTCTTCTTTGAGCATAATTTTGATATTTTCACCCAAATTATCGTAGTCAATATCACCTTTACGACTAATACTTTGAGTTCTTGCGTATGCGTAAAGCATATAAGGTGCCGTATTACCTTTAAGCGCAAGCATTTTATCAAAGCTGAATTTATAATTACCAGTA
Source organism: Cyanobacteria bacterium J06633_8 (assembly GCA_039820645.1). Taxonomy (GTDB): domain Bacteria; phylum Cyanobacteriota; class Cyanobacteriia; order Cyanobacteriales; family Nostocaceae; genus Rivularia. The sequence goes on from JBCBPQ010000162.1 coordinate 7,914, forward strand.
CGGTTTTGACTCAAATCAGCATATTTAACCGCACTAATTCCCACAACTTTAGCAACGTTAGCAATAAACTCTTCCGTTTCTTCTCTTCCCTCTTCCTCTTTTAATCTTGTTTCTAAATCGTTACGACACCGAGAAACTGCTTCATCTAATAAATCCCGCAATTTCACAGTTTCCCCAGAGCGGGTTTTTAGTTTCTTCCCATCTTCTCCCAATACCAAACCAAAGGGTACGTGAACAATTTCTACATCTTCGGGAATCCAATTAGCACGGTTTGCTACTTGAAAAACACCAGCAAAATGGTTTGCTTGTCCAGCATCAGTTACATAAATTAATCTTTTAGCTTCATCTTTCCCTATCCGATAACGTAATGCAGCTAAATCGGTTGTCGCGTAGTTATATCCGCCGTCGGATTTTTGTACAATTAATGGTAAAGCTTCTCCTTCTCTATTTTTAAACCCTTCCAAAAATACAACCTTCGCACCGTCGCTTGATTCTAATAATCCAGCTTTATCTAAATCTTCCACCACTTCCGGTAACAAAGGATTGTAAAAAGATTCACCTCTTTCCTCTATCTTAATATCCAGCAAATCGTAAATTACCTGAAACTCTTTCCGAGATTGTTCGCAAAGTAATTTCCAAGCGTGAATAGTATCTTCCGCACCCGCTTGTAATTTTACAACTTCATTCCGCGACTTTTCTTGAAAATCCTCATCTTCATCAAAGCGTTTTTTCGCTTGCTTGTAAAAATTAACTAAATCTCCAATGTCTAAAGCATTCGCAGTAGTTAAAGCTTCCGGCGAAACTTCTCGGAGATTGGTAATTAACATTCCGAATTGCGTACCCCAGTCACCAACGTGATTCAACCGGATTACATCATGCCCTCTAAACTCTAAAATTCTTGCGATCGCATCACCTATAATAGTAGAGCGCAAATGTCCGACGTGCATTTCCTTAGCAATATTCGGGCTGGAAAAATCCACAACTTCCTGCTTTGGCTGCTTTGCTATCGGTACCCCCAAACGCTCATCTTTTTGAATCCCATTTAATTGCCCTTCAAGGTATGATATTTGTAACCGTAAATTGATAAAACCCGGACCTGCAATTTCAGGCTTTTCGCAAATATCCGACACATCAAGATTATCAACAACTTCATTTGCAATATCTCTCGGCTTTTTTCCCAACTTCTTCGCTAAAGATAAAGCCATATTAGCTTGATAATCACCAAATTCAGGCTTTGACGCAGGAACTAAAATTGGATCGGTATCGGCATATTCATCACCGAAAGCCTTACCTAGAGCCTGTTTTAACTTTTCTTTTAAATGCTCTTGTGTAGCCTTCATATCTCATTTTCTCTTAATCTTACTATTTACTCTTCTGTAATACAAAAAAGCATATTAATTGATTTTAGAGCTTTGTAGTTTAATCTAAATCTCATAATATGACTCTATATATAATTACTGGAAATATATCAACTCATCCAGCTTGATAGTAGAAAGCTTGTAGCAGCAAATTAAATTCTTCGTCGTTTCATAATACATTAATGCTACGTATATGGTTAAAGTGTAACACGAACTGTCATATTAATTTGATATTTTACAGCAATGTTAGAAACCCGGTTTCTTTTTGATTTTACAATCAAATAACGATGATTTTACTACGAGAAACCGGGTTTATTTGGGCTTCTTGAGCTTGGGTGCAACATGTTAGATTAATCGAAATCAGCAGAATTTAATTTTACTGTATTTTCAGATAATGACTTAATACCAAAAATTACTCGATATCGAACAGTTATTTCGCGAGTCGCATTTTCCAGATTTATATAATTTGCATTACTCTTCGATGATGCTGCTGTAACAACTATATCTTTTAACTCATCACTATAAACTTCTGATTCTCCGACAATAGGAGAAAGTTCTTCAATTTGGATAATATTCACAATCTCAGTATTTGCTGATTCTAATAAAAGTTTTGCATGAGAGCGAGCATTTTTAATTGCTACTTTTTTGGCTTCTTCCTTTACTTCTAAACTTGTAGCAAATACAGGTTGATGCATATCTAAAGTAAACGAATAGCGAGGTTTTTTGAATAATTTCTCTAAGGTAGACACAGCCTTTATTAAACGAGATATATCGGAACAAGAAACAATAATTTTCTGCTTTGCTTCCTGTCTTATTCTTCTACGATTTAAAGAGCGTTCCCGTACAGTCATTCCTGCTTCTTTTAATTCAGATTCCTGTAAACCGTTTGACAATAAACTTTCAATACAAAGATTGCGTAGAATCCTAACTTCATTTAAAGGAATTTTAGTTCTATTTGTCCATACAATTATATTGATATCCGCGATATACTTTTTTGCCGTTTCTAAATATTTTGATTCCCCGATAACTTCAATGTGAGATTCCATATTAATTAATTATTTATTCTTTCTTTCTTTTTTTTAGATTTTGGTAATTATTTTTGTCTCGAATCAATAATCATAGTGCTTTGATTAAAAAACGAACTCGATACCGAACTTTGATTTCACGAGTTGCATTATCGATATTTTGATAACTGCTATCATCGTCTGATGATTCTCTGGCTAACCCCATCATCATCCAACCTGCCCCAACATCACCGTAAACTCCTGAATTTCCTTTAATATCAGATAATTCTTCTATTTGTAAAACATTAATAATTCCAACTTTTGTAGCTTCGGCTAAAAATTGTGCGTGAGAAGTAGCATTTTGAATAGCTTCGCTTCTTGCTTTTTTTCGTATTTCCGAACTTGCGCTAAATACAGGCTGACGCATATTGATTGTAAATGTATAGCGTTGATTATCAAATAACAGTTCTAATTTAGATAAAGCTTGTATTAAACGAGATATATCGGCACAACAGACGATAATTTTTTGAGAAGCTTCTTGTCCGACTTTTTGTTTCCTACGAGCAAACCAATCTCGCCATATTTCTATACCACCTTCTTTGATTTCAGATTTTTGTAAGCCATTCGACAACAAAGTTTCAATACAGCTATTACGTAAATTAATAGCTTCATTAACAGCAGTTTCCGATTTAGTTGCACGCACCATCATATTAATATCGGCAACGTATTCTTGTACTGTTTCTAAATATTTTGATTCCCCAACTACTTCTATATAAGGTTTCATTTCAATTTCTATTTAACGATACAGTTTTTTTCTAAATATCTTCTAATTATAGTCACTCTAAGTTATATTGCATGAGAAAACAAAAAAATCACATCAATGCATCTACCAATGAATTCTCTTGTATTAATTGCAACAACTATCTATCAAGCCATTGCAACCTGGATTGAAGATAAACAATCTCCTCCAGGGCAACTTATTGATATTGGAGGCTACAAATTACATTTATATACTATAGGTGATTCCACTCCAACAGTAATATTAGACCATAGTTTAGGAGGAATTGAAGGTTATTTATTAATCGAAGAAATAGCAAAAATTGCACGAGTATGTATTTACGATCGCGCTGGATATGGTTGGAGCGAAAGGAGTCCCCATCAAAGAAGCAGCGAACAAATTGTTAAGGAACTAGATACTCTTTTAAATAATGCTGGAATTGAACCACCATACATTTTAGTAGGAGATTCCTTCGGAAGTTACAACGTGCGACTCTACACACATAAATATCCTGAAAAAGTTATCGGAATGGTACTCACAGATGGACTTCACGAATCCCGAATGCTTAATATGCCTTTGAGTTTAACAGTATTAAAGCTTTTCTTTGCTTCTGGATTTTTGATGTCGATATTTGGTTCAATTCTTGGTATTATTCGGTTGCTGAAAAATATTCAAGTATTTGAATTTCTAAAACCCGAATTACGTAAATTTTCTCCAGATAATCTTAATTCAATAAAACGTTCTTTTTGTCGAGCCAAGCATTGGATAACCATGGCTCAGGAAATATTAACTATTGATATCAGCGCTCGTCAGGTAAGTAAAGCTAATCAATTTGGTAATTTACCAATTGTCAGTATTAATGCCGGTTCTTTTTTCAAACCTTCTATATGGACTTTTGCTTTACCGTTAAAAGCAGCAAATCAACTCCGAGAAAAAATGCACGCCGAATTGCTCAAATTATCTAGCGACTGCATTCAGCTACAAGCACCGGAAAGTGACCATTTTGTTTGGATTGATAGTCCAGAAGTGATTTTGAATGCTATCGAAATTATTTTAAATAAAGTAGATTATAAGAATCAATAGGAAATCCATAATCCTTATATTAATTATTCTATGGGTATTTTTAAATTTTTCTCTAAAATTGCATGGCTTTACGTTATTTTATTCTCTCTGTGGATTTTATTACGCTTTCTTTTCTTCGATAGTTTCTGGTGGCTAGCATTAATAAATACTGTAGCTTTATATATTTTTATTCCATTAATTATATTCTTACCATTAGCCCTGTTATGTCGTTATTGGCGCTTGTTATTTGCCCTTTGTTTTCCTTTGGGTTTATTTATTGGTTTATACGCTTCCTTATTTCTGCCCTCTCTATCGACTCCCGCAACTCTAAATCAACCAATTATAAAAGCAATGACATTTAATATGCTTTTTAATAATGATGATTATGACTCAATAGCCAAAATGGTTGCTGAAAATAACCCTGATATTATTGGTCTGCAAGAAGTGCGATCGCAAACTGTACCGATATTAATTAAACGCTTTGCGAAGGATTATCCTTACAGCGCTTTCAATCCCGTCGAACTTTCCCACAACGTAGGAATTTTAAGTCGTTTTCCGATTGACAAATTTGTAACTTTACCAGCACCACCAATACAGCGAGGAATTCAAATAACCCTTCGTTTAAATAATGGCAAAACAATTGAAGCAATAGTTGCACATTTGACTCCTAGTTATCCTTTGAATCAATTTTTCAAATTAGCTGATTATTGGTATAAGAGTCGTGCTGCCGAAGTATCTTATTTAAGCAATATTGTAAAACAGTACGATAAGCCAGTAATAGTTATGTGCGACTGCAATTTTACCGATACTTCAGAAACTTATTCTCAAATGCGTCAAGTCATGAGCGATAGTTTTCATGAAGCTGGGTGGGGTTTTGGACATACATTTAAAGGTAAATTTTTCCCTATTGGCAGAATTGATTATATTTGGCATACCAAAGAGATTAAAACCCTTAAAGCTGATGTGGGTAGAGAAGCAGGCTCAGATCATCTTCCAGTAATTGCCAAATTACACCTTTTGACACTCCTCAGCCTAAAGGCGTGAGGATTCTTGCTTCATCCGTCCTCTCTAGAAACCTAAATGCAAGCATTCAAATCTCCCCGTTTGGATACGTCCACAAGCTTACACGGACTGCCCGACCGCGTTTGAAATGATTTATCGATTTTTCACTTTGCTCCCACATTTAATGCAAGATTTAGGATTTATACTACCAGGGTTCCGGATCAGGAGCCGTCCGCTTGACCTACTTCGTCTTTTATATGTGCGCTTTACCGCTAAACATACAATATCATAAAAAGCGCGACAACGCGGTCTTGGGGATCTCCCCCATGAGCGATTGTCCTAAGAAGCCGTGCTAGAAGCACAGGGCTTTAAACCCATTAATTTTCGGTAAAATAGAGCAAAGCTTTCATGATTACTTTTAGATAAAATATCATATAGAACCCGATGCAATTGCGGGTTATATGGGAGACTAACTATGACAGTAACTTTAGCCAAATGGACGATAAAAGAATATCACCAAATGATTGCAGCGGGAATCTTTAATAATCGTCGAGTTGAATTACTTAGGGGAGAAATTGTAGAAATGTCACCAGAAGGAGAACCTCATGCTTATTTTAGTACCGAAGCTGGGACATATTTAATTAAATTGCTCGGTGATAAAGCAACAATTCGTCAAGCAAAACCTATTACGCTTCCAAATAATTCCGAACCAGAACCCGATATTGCTATTGTTAAACCATTAGGGAGGGAATATTTACAGCATCATCCCTATTCCGAAAATATTTTCTGGTTGATTGAATATTCCAATTCCAGTTTAGAAAAAGACTTGGAAACCAAAACAAAAATCTACGCTGAAGTCGGAATTATCGAATATTGGGTGATAAATCTCAAAAAAAGACAATTAATTATCTTTAGAGAACCATCTGATGGCGAATACGCTTTCAAATCTACAATCACTGAAGGTACAATTCATCCCTTAGCATTTACCGATATCTCTGTATCTGTAGAAATGATTGTAAATAATTAATAAACAGCTTCTTTTTTAATAACCTTCTAACGTAACTTCTTCACCTTTATAACCAACTGACTTTAGAGCTTGATTGAATTTTTCCAAGCCAACTTTTTTAATTTCGTCCACCATTTCAGAAAGCATAATATAACCAAGCTTAGAGCCTTCATCATCTAGCTTTTGAGCTTCCATATAAGAACGTGCTAGCTTCCGAGCTTCAGTCATTTGTTGAGCATCTTTGGCTGATACACCGTTCTTCTCTACACCTTTAGCAACAAGGTATTCAGATGTTTTTTCACGATGCCATAAGTAATAAGGCTTACCTTCAGAGGGGGTAATTTCCTCAAAGAAAACGCCGTCTTTTGCTAATTGAGTTGGCTTACCATCTTTTTCCCGTAATCCATGTTTCTTGAGTAGATTACCAAATTTGATTGCTGATACTCCAAATTCTTGACCTAACTCAGTTAAGGTTTTCCAGGTTTTTCGGAAATTATTTTTCTTACCCATAATAAATCTTGAATTATTCAGTATATATTATGCTAATTATTTGAACAAAAAGTTTCTAAACCCTGCTATATAAATATAATTACATTTATGATTTGATATTAATGATTAATTCTATCAACATATTACTATTTATTGCTCCCTGTTCCGTTTTTTGGAAGTTTCTTATGTTTTGATAAACAGCATTCTTAATTCTTATTTAATTAATTCTCATACTCAAATCTAACCACTTTGACTGAGTAATTGGCGCACTACTCGAAATATAATCAACCCCAGTTTCAGCAATAGCGCGGATAGTCTCCAGCCTCACATTACCAGAAGCTTCAATTTTCACTTTATTACCATGCTCGCGAATAACTTCCACAGCTTCACGCATCATATCCAGCTTCATGTTATCTAACATAATAATGTCAGCTTGATATTCCAAAGCTTCTTTTACTTGTTCTAAATTTTCCGTCTCTACTTCTATAGTCAAAGGATAAGGAATCCGCGAACGAATTTTATTTACTGCTTTCCCAATTCCACCCGCAGCAGCAATGTGATTATCTTTAATCATCACCGCATCATCCAAACCCATCCGATGATTCATAGCACCACCAACCTGAGTTGCATACTTTTCTAAAATCCTTAAACCTGGTGTTGTTTTACGAGTATCTACAAATAAAGTTGGTAAATCTGTAATTGCTTCAACATATTTCCGAGTCAACGTTGCAATCCCGCTCAAACTCATCGCTAAATTCAAAGCGACTCTCTCCCCGGTTAATAAAGCATCGAGGGAACCTTTTATTTGAGCTATAACTTTCCCCTGCTCGCAAAATTCCCCTTCCTTCACCAAAGCAGTAAACTCAATTTGTTGATTTAAAAGTTGAAACACTCTTCCCGCAACGGGTAATCCAGCAACTACTCCATCAGCCTTTGCTATCCATTGCCCTTTCCCTTCAGCTACATCTTGATTTAGAAGACATTGCGTAGTGCGATCGCCTCTTCCTATGTCTTCCCGTAACCACTCTTCGAGGTGACTGTCCAAAATAATAAATGGAGGTAAAACAGCGGTTGTGGTTTCCATGAAAATTACTTTAATTAAAACTTTTGCTTTTCTTATTCTTAAGGTAGTACGAGATTATCCCACTCATCAAACTCAAACAACGGATTCCATGCGACTTCCCATAAATGTCCGTCAAAATCCCCAAAATTCCCCTGCAACCAACCCAAAAAACTTTTTCGGCTTTTTTGACGATTTTTGCTCCTAAACTTCCACTTGCTGCAATACCTCGTTTTTTTTGATTAGTTCATCAATACTACACCATTACAAATCAAGCACTATATATAGTTAAGACTTATGCAAAGCCCCCCTTAGTAAGGGGGGTTGGGGGGATCTAAACGGCTGAAATACTTGAAAAATCCTTGTGGTTGCCTAAGTAAAAGTAGCTTTAACCGCCCGTTTAAACCAAAAAACTCTTATATATATAGTCCGCGATGAACAACTTTGCTTGTTTCAAAACGGTTTAAACCGTCTGCTTAAAACGCTTAAGCCTAAATTTCTTTCAATCAACCAACTAAAAATCAAAATCCAATAATGAAATTACCCTCCGTGGCTCCCAAACCAAAAATTTCCACTTCCATCGAAGGATTTTTCAAAAAAAAATCAAAAAAGTTTATCGCTTAAAACCTTTGTGGAGCATGGATTACAGCGATGATAGAAAAAAAATTTGAAAAAACTTGGAAAAAAGTATTGACACGAATATATTCTCTCGGTACTATGTATAAGTGCCTGAGAGAGAGAAGCGCGAAACGCCTTCACTCCAAGGGTTCC
>JBCBPQ010000163.1:0-16410 GCA_039820645.1 Cyanobacteria bacterium J06633_8
ACGGACATTATTTGAATATCCTACCGTTGCCGAACTAGAAGCAAAATTAACATCTTTACAGACAACAAGCAGTGGATTCACTCTTCCCCCAGTTGAACCAAGAAATCGCAACCAGGAATTACACTTATCCTGGGCACAAGAACGATTGTGGTTTTTTAACAAACTTGAAGGGGAAAGCGCGACTTACAATATGTCCGGAGCACTTCGCATTAGTGGTAACTTAGATATTAATGCCCTCAGTCAAGCATTGTCAGAAATAGTACGTCGTCATGAAGTACTACGCACAAGCTTCCCGATTGTAAATGGTACACCAGTACAGATAATTCACCCAGAAGCCACCATGAAGGTAGATGTGGTGGATTTACAACAATACCCAGAACAAGAGCGCCAAAATTTAATTGAAAAGCTGCAAACAGAAGTTGCTACTACACCCTTTGATCTAGAAAATGCACCATTAATTAGATGTAGTTTATTGCATTTATCCGCAGAAGAATATGTATTATTACCTGCAATGCACCACATTGTTTCTGATGGTTGGTCAATAGGAGTATTACTCCGAGAAATATCTACTTTATATCAAGCTTTTTCAGCGGGAAAACCATCTCCTTTAACAGAATTACCCATCCAATATGGTGACTTTGCAGTTTGGCAAAAACAATGGTTAAGTGGGGAGATACTAGAAAATCAACTCAATTATTGGAAGCAGAAATTAGATGGAGCACCACAACAATTAAATTTACCTATCGACCATCCTCGAACACCAGTAATGACCTTTAAAGGGAAGCAGGAGTCTTTTGAGTTTAATGCTGAACTAACACAAAAACTCAAAAAATTGACCCTGAAATCAGGTGCAACTTTGTATATGACCTTACTGGCTGCTTTTAAAATCTTACTTTGTTATTATTCTCAGCAAGAGGATATTGTTGTTGGTTCGCCAATTTCCAATCGAAATAGCAAGCAAATTGAATCTTTGATTGGCATTTTCATCAACACTTTAGTCATACGCACAGATTTGAGTGGAAACCCAACTTTTCTAGAGTTATTAAGTAGATTGCGGAAAAATTGTTTACAAGCTTACGAACATCAAGATGTACCTTTTCAACAAGTTATAACAGAATTAAATATAGAACGAGACCCAAGTCTTCCACCTTTAGTTCAAGCCGCATTTATTTTTCAGAATACTCCAAACTTTTCCTTAGAAATGCCCAATTTGACTATCAACAAAGTCAAAATAAAAAGTCAAGCTGCCAAAACAGATTTAACTTTGTCTATGGAAGAAAAGGAAGAAAAAATAATTGGTGATTTGGAATATAATACCGATTTATTTGAACCAGAAACAATTGCTAAAATTATAGATAATTTCTCTAAGATAGTAGAAACTATTGTAATTAATCAGCAACAAACAATTTCCGAAATTATCACTGCTCTCACCTCAGATAATTTACCGTTAAAAGCCAATGCTAATTCAACACTTAAACCTCAAATAACACAGGAACATGAATACGTTGCACCAAGTACTGAAGCAGAACATAGACTAGCTCAAATTTGGTCATCTTTGTTGAATGTGGATTCTGTAGGAGTCAAAGATAATTTCTTTAATTTAGGAGGACATTCCCTACTAGCTGTCCGTTTAATGTCCGAAATTCAGCAACAATTCCAGAAAAATTTACCTTTAGCAGCACTTTTCCAAAGTCCCACAATCGAGCAACTAGCTATTGCTCTTAGAACTCAATCATTTCCTCGATTCAACAAAATCTTAGTACCAATTCAACAGAATGGTTCATTACCACCTTTATTCTGCGTTCCAGGAGCAGACGGACAAGTTTTCAATTTCTACCACTTAGCACGATATCTCGGAGCCGAACAACCCTTTTATGGTTTACAAGCAAAAGCTCTTGATGGCGAATCTTTACCCCTCGATAGTATTGAAGAAATAGCCACCGCTAACATTCAAGCAATACAGAAAGTTCAAGAAGTTGGTCCTTACTTCTTGGCTGGTTATTCTCTTGGTGGTCATGTAGCATTTGAAATGGCAACTCAGTTACAGCAAATGGGAGAATCGGTTGCTTATGTAGGAATGTTAGATGTTACAGCACCAACTTCTGAAGTTGCTCGTTACAAAAATAATTTTTATCATTGGGACGACGCAAAATGGATATGTGAAATGGCTTCAGGTATTGAAGAAATTTTGGGAGAAAATCTACTTCTAAAGTATGAAACTCTAGCTTCTTTGACTGCGGAGCAACAAATAAATTATTTCAAACAACAGTTAGAAAGAGTTGGCTTTTTCCCTCCTCAAACAGATAATAAATTAGTTAGTGGCTTATTACAAGTTTTCCGGACTCGATTTCAAATTCACTACGTACCACACCAAATTTCAACCACCAACATAACTTTATTCCGTGCGGCTGATATCAACTTTAAAGATATAAATTCTGAAGAAATAAAGTCTTCCGAACATTTTCAAAATCCAGCATGGGGTTGGAATCAGTTTTGTGATGGGGAAGTAGAAATCTATACCGTTCCCGGCGACCATCTCTCCATACTTAGCGAGCCTAATGTTAAGACACTAGCTGAAAAAATCCAAAAATCCCTCGAACAAGCACGAAATACGGCGTTGGTGAATCTAAAAATGAAACTATGATTTCAAATCCTCGGAGACGTAACACTGTTACGTCTCTACACAGATTTTATATTTTTTACAATATTTTATCTCATTCATAGTTTAGTTCAGCAATATACAAATTATTAACTCTACCAAATCAAACTAGTTATGATACATAATAAAGAAATATTAACATTAGCCGATTTACCGAAAGTACAAGCCCGACAATTTGCGGATAGTAATGCATTAAGATTTAACAATAAATTGCTTACTTATTCGCAATTAGAATCGCAAAGTAATCGGGTCGGACATGCACTTTTATCTGAAGAAATTGGACCAGGTTCGCGAGTCGGATTTTTAGCGAAAGATTCCCTTAAAAGTTATGAAATTCTATTTGCTTGTAGCAAAATAAATGCTGTTTTTGTACCAATTAATTGGCGTTTAGCTGCTGCTGAAATCGCCTATATTCTTAGGGATGCGAATGTTGAGATTCTCTTTGTTGGTTCTGATTTTTGTCAACTGGTTGAGTCAATTAGAAGCGAAATTGATGGTGTTAAAACAATTATTGCTTTAGAAAAAACTGACCATAATTGGTCAATGTATGATGATTGGTGTCAAAAATCTAGCGATGAACCACTTAATATTACCGTTAAACCAAGTGATGTAGCCGTACAAATGTATACCAGTGGTACCACAGGAAGACCTAAAGGTGTACAACTAGGACATTACAGTTTTTTTGCGATTGCTAAGGAATTTGCTCTGGTTGGAAAAAGCTGGATTGGTTTGAACAAAACTGATAAAAGTTTATTTACCTTACCTTCATTTCATATCGGAGGTTTATGGTGGGCTATTCGCTGCTTAGCATCGGGAGTAGAAAGTATTATATTAGAAACTTTTGTAGACTTTGAAGTTCTCAAAGCAATTGAAAAGTACCGCATCACCAAGACATGTCTGGTTCCAGCAATGATTCAAGTTCTGTTGAGCGAACCATCTTGTCAACAAACAGATTTTTCATCGCTGGAATATATTGTTTATGGGGGTTCACCTATAGCAGAATCATTACTGAATAAAGCAATAAATACCTTTGACTGTAGTTTTGTACAAATATACGGGATGACAGAAACCGGAAATTGTGCTGTCTGTTTACCTACAGATGCTCATATATCTAGAAATAAGAACAGACTCAAAGCAGCAGGAAAACCTTTTCCTGGTGTATCGGTAGCCATCTTAGATAATCAAGGAAAACAAGTATCTGGTTCTGAAGTGGGTGAAATTTGTATCAAATCCCCTGCAAATATGATTGGTTACTGGAAATTACCCGAAGCTACAGCAAAAACCTTAGTAAATGGCTGGATTCATACTGGTGATGCTGGTTACTTTGACGAAGAAGGCTATATTTACATTTGCGATCGCGTTAAAGATATGATTGTTTATGCTGGAGAGAATGTCTATCCAGCAGAAGTGGAAAATATATTATACGAACATCCATTAATAAGTGAAGTTGCAGTAATTGGTGTACCAGATGAAGATTTCGGAGAAAGCATAAAAGCGATTGTTGTTCTAAAACCAGACATAAAAGCAAGCACGTTAGATATTATTAATTTTGTCCGGGGTAAAGTTGCCAATTTCAAACTACCTAGAAGCGTTGAATTTGCTCAATCTTTACCAAGAACCCCAAGTGGTAAAGTACAAAAAGGTAAGCTTCGAGAGAAATACTGGCAAGGCTACGAACGTCGTGTTAATTGAGTTAGGAGTTAGGAGTTAGGAGTTAGGAGTAATGAGTAATGAGTAATGAGTAATGAGTAATGAGTAATGAGTAACAACTAACAACTAACAACTAACAACTAACAACTAACAACTAATATAATGTCAAATTCAATAAATTCGAGTCAAAACCGGGTTCCTTTTTGGAAACCACTAACTGTACGTAACTTTCTACTTTTATATATTGGTGAAAACGTTTCACTTCTGGGCGACCAATTCTATATAATTGCATTACCTTGGTTAACAATCGAGTTAACTAATTCTGGAATTAGCTTAGGTACAGTATTGATGGCTGGAGCAATTCCTCGTGCTGTCTTGATGCTATTTGGTGGTGCTTTTAGCGACCGCTTTTCACCACGATTAGTTATGTTGGTTTCTAATGCTTTACGTGGTTTACTAATCGTTTCATTTGCGTTATTAGTAGCTTCCGATTCAACCCAACTGTGGCACCTTTATTTCTTTGCTGTCAGCTTCGGAATACTTGATGGTTTTTTTATTCCAGCATCTAAATCGATTATACCGACACTGGTATCCAAAGAACAATTAATCGCGAGTAATACCTTAAGCCAAGGAACTTCCCAATTAATTCTATTAATTGGGCCAGCTTTAGGTGGTTTACTGATTGCAACAAGCGGTATTGAGACAGCATTTGCAATTGATGGAATAACTTTTGTTGTCACAACAGTAACGCTTTTACTGATGAGGGGTAAGAGACTAAAATCTGCTATTCTGAATCAGAAATCAAATAAAGATTCCACTTTAAAGAATACAAGTATTAGCTTAATAACTAGTATACGTGAAGGACTCAATTACGGATGGCACAATCATTCTCTTAGAGTTGTTTTACTAATATTAGTAATGCTTAATTTTCTGTTTATTGGTCCATTACAAGTCGGTATTACTTCACTCGCTCATAGTCGTTTTCAAGGAGGTGCGGTTGCTTTAGGGATAATGCAATCAGCTTGGGGTGGTGGTGGCTTCTTAGGAACACTCGCACCTTTAATTCTCCAAAATTTGCCTAAATTTGGAATTTTAATCCTCATTCTTGCTAGCTTACAAGGTTTTGGTCTGTTCCTACTTAGCTTTATACAAAATATTGCACTAGCTAGTATTACGATTGCGGTATTAGGTCTTTGTAGTAGCTTTTTCACCATTGTAGGAATTACCTGGATTCAAAAGCGAACTCCACCAGAAATATTAGGAAGAGTTATGAGTTTGGGAACATTTTCTTCCTTGGGTATTGCTCCTTTTTCCTATGCTTTGGCTGGTGTCTTAGTTAATTTCAATATGACGATTCTTTTCAGCGTTGCAGGTAGCACGATGTTAGCGACGATTGCTTTTTTAGCACTCAACTCATCAGTTCGTGAGATTAATTAAGTAAGTCGTTACATAGTTAGATTTATTTGTACCGACTTACTTACCCCCAAAGTTGGGGGGCACAGGGGCAGGGGTTGAGGGGCAAAATCATACTTGTAATCAGCAACGCCCGAATTTTTAGTTAAGCCATATTATCTCAAAGTTAAGTCCACCTCACACCTTAATCCTTAACTTTTCTGTATAGACTCTTGTGCTTTCAAAGCTTATAAATAAAGAAATACTCAAGTATCTAAATTATAACTTTACTGATTTTACGGTATCGAATCGCTACCAAGTTGATTCATACCGAAAATATCTACTGCCAAGAATTTCTATAAAAACATAAACAACTGACATACTTTTGAATTATGAGCCTCAAAAATAAAATCGAAAATATTTTCCCCCTCACCCCTTTACAAAAAGGATTACTATTTCATAGCTTATACGATACAGAATCCGGCGTTTATTTTGAACAATTAAATTGTCTTTTAGAAGGTCATGTTTCCGTAAATGCTGTCAACCAAGCATGGCAAACTTTAATTGACCGTCACTCGATTTTACGCACTGCTATTGTTACTAAAGGACAGACTGAGCCGGTACAAGTTGTTTTCCGTAATATTAGCTTTAAAGTAGTTCAAGAAGATTGGCGTGGTTTAACTGTATCAGCACAAAACAACCGCTTAGAAGAATTTTTAGCGGCAGATAAACGGCAAGGTTTTGCTATCAATCGTCCCCCATTAATGCGAGTCACTTTAATTCGTTTGAGCGAAACTTCTTGGCGATTAATTTGGAGTCACCACCATTTATTGCTTGATGGTTGGTCGATGCCATCATTAATGCGGGAGTTTTTCATACTACATAAAGCGGCTTGCGATGGTGTGGAAATATCATTACCATCAGTGCGTCCTTATGGTGATTTTCTTGCATGGTTAAAACAAAAAAGTTCCCAGGATGGCGAATCTTTTTGGCGGGAATATATGCAAGGTTTTACAAGTCATACACCCCTATCAATCATCCCTGCAAGTACACGGGATGAGGGTGAGCTAAATGAGGTAAGCCAAGAAATTAGACTACAACTGAACCCCAAAGAAACTGCTTTACTACAACAATTAGCGCGCAATTGTAGTGTCACCTTAAATACTGTCATTCAAGGTGCTTGGGCAATTTTACTTAACCGCTACAGTCACAACCAAGATGTCGTTTATGGGATTACAGTATCAGGAAGACCTCCAGAACTTCCTGGTGTAGAGCAGATGATTGGTCCTTTCATCAACACTTTACCTTTACGGGTTTCTGTATCCCCCGAACAAAAGCTTGAAGCATGGCTACAGAAGCTACAAAATCAACAAGCTCAGGTACGGGATTTTGAACATTCTAGTCTTTTAGATATTCAGAAATGGAGTCAAGTACCCAGAGGAGAAACGCTATTTGAAAGTTTACTTGCCTTTGAGAATTTCCCAGTTGATAAATCTTTAAAAGCAGAAGATTTTGGTTTAAATGTTACAGAGGTATCTTTCTTTGAAACTACGAATTATCCTCTGACTTTGGTGGTAGTTCCAGGAGATGAACTGCTATTTAAATTAACTTTTAACACAGAACGCTTTGATTTTGCTGCGGTGGAATTGTTGTTAGAACAATTGCGTCATCTGTTAATTAACATGGCGTATAACCCTAAAGCATTTTTGAGTAATTTATCCCTTTTATCCGCTGATAATAATACAATTCCTGTAGAGACACAACATATCCCATCCGTGGATTCTTTGGCTGCAACTTTCGCTGAAACTGTTGATAAATATTCAGAACATACAGCACTAACATTTGGCAACCAAAACCTTTCTTATAAAGAATTAGATAAACGTTCCAATCAAATTGCTCGCTTTTTACAAAAACAGGGAATTAGTTCCCAAAAGCGAGTTGTTATCTGTTTGGAGCGCTCCATAGATTTGATTGTTGCCATGCTGGGGGTTGTGAAAGCGGGAGGAATTTACGTTCCTGTCGATCCCAATTATCCCCGCGAGCGCATCGAATTTACGGTTAATGATTGCGAAGCGGAAATAATTTTAACTACTACTAATTTTGTTTCGCTGTTCCCAGCAGGTACAAATACTTTTTGTATTGATGCTCAAAATGCTCCTCATTTGAGTGAAAGTAATACAGCAGTTGCTATTGACTCAATCAAACCCGAACATGGTGCATATGTAATTTATACTTCAGGCTCTACGGGTAAACCGAAGGGAGTATTAGTTACGCAAAATAATGTACTGCGTTTATTTCAAAGTACAAGTCATTGGTTTGAATTTAATCAAAATGATGTCTGGACTTTCTTTCATTCTTTTGCTTTTGACTTTTCCGTATGGGAAATTTGGGGAGCTTTATTACATGGAGGAAGGTTAGTTATTGTTCCCTATGATATTAGCCGCAATCCGCAAAGTTTTTGTCAACTAATTCAAGAAGAAAAAGTAACGGTACTCAACCAGACACCTTCTGCATTCACGCAATTTTTAGCAGCAGAAAGCACCTTAAATTCACCAGCAGCAACCACATTAAGGTCGATTATTTTTGGTGGTGAAGCCTTGAATTTGCAAAGTCTGCGTCCTTGGTTTGAGCGTCACGGGGAAGCAACACGCTTGGTAAATATGTATGGTATCACCGAGACAACGGTACATGTTACTTATCGGGAAATTCGCAAACAAGATATCGAAAATACATCCGGTAGCTTGATTGGGGTTCCGATTCCCGATTTGCAACTATACATCCTTGATTCTGACGGAAATCTTCTTCCCAAGGGAATTGCGGGTGAAATGTATGTCGGTGGTGCGGGAGTAACTCGCGGTTATCTCAACCGTGCCGAACAAAATAAAATTCGCTTTCTCAAAGATAAATTTTCATCCAATTCTACCGCTCGTTTATATCGCAGTGGTGATTTAGGTCGTTTTCTTCCTAATGGTGATTTAGAATATTTAGGACGTATAGATAATCAAGTCAAAATTCGCGGTTTCCGTATTGAAATTGGTGAAATTGAAGCAGCTATATCACAGTTCCCGGGAGTAAGAGATAATATTGTTGTTGTTCGTTCAAATAATGATGGAGATAAACAATTAATTGCTTATTTTGTTTGTTCTCCGGAGGTAAAACCAACCATTGAAGAACTGCGAAGTCATCTTCAGCAGCACCTACCTAATTATATGGTGCCATCACAGTTTATTTATCTGGATAAAATTCCCCTCACTCCCAATGGAAAAGTTGACCGCAAAGCACTTCCCGCTCCTGAATTTAATAGAGAAAATCTACAAGTCAAATTTACGCCTCCTGCAAATGAAGATGAGAAAATATTAGCAGAAATTTGGCAGAAAGTTCTGGGAGTACATAAAGTCGGACGCTTTGATAATTACTTTGTTTTGGGTGGCGATTCTATCCGCAGTATTCGCGTTTGTTCGTTAGCTCAGGAAGCTGGATTAAAGATTAAATTAGAACAGGTTTTTGCACATCCTGTATTATCAGAGCTTGCCGCTGTAATTCAAAATCAGCAAGAAGAAACAAGTGATGGTATTAATAATCAACCTTTTAATTTAATTACTGAATCAGATAAGCAAAAGCTACAAGATATAGCTATTGATGCTTATCCATTGGCTCAGCTGCAAGCGGGAATGCTATTTCATAGCGATTATTCTGAAGGTTCAACTGCTTATAATGATGTTTTTAGTTTCCGGATGCGGATGCCTTTTGATATTAATATTTGGCAGCAAGCTTACGCTCAAATGATTGACAGGCATCGGATATTAAGGACGGCATTTTATTTAGGAGAATTTTCGCAGCCAGTTCAAGCAGTATTGGAAGAAGTAGCGGCGAAAGTAAACTTTGTAGATTTAAAAGATTTACCGAAATCGGAACAAGAAAATTACTTACAATCGTTTATTAAAAAGGAACGAGAAAACGGCTTTGATTGGTCAAAACCACCATTAGCAAGATTTTATATTCACCGTCTTGATGATAATATCATCGAAGCCACATTTGCGCTGCATCATGCTATTATGGACGGTTGGAGTTTGGCGCAATTTATCAACGAATTGATGAATTTATATTTACATCTATTGGATGGAAAAGTACCAGCACCACCGTTACCTCCAACTATAGAATATTCTCAGTTTATAGGCTTAGAACAACAGGCTTTAAGCGATGAAAATCAGCGCTCATTCTGGCAAAAACAACTCGAAAATATCCCCTTTACTCAAATTCCCCGCTTACCCGGTACTGTTAATAAGGGAATGCAGAAAGTTGATGTTGCTTTGTCGGTAGAACTATCTCAACAAATCAAAGCATTATCAAATAAATTAGGGGTTCCTCTGAAAACGGTATTACTCGCACTACATTCCCGTTTGCTTGCTTTCTACTCTGGAGAAACAGAAGTAGTCACCGGATTGGTTTCCAATGGAAGACCGGAGGCAGAAGACGGTGATAGAATTTTAGGACTATTTCTGAATACAGTACCATTTCGCTTGCAAATAAACCCCGGTTCCTGGGTTGATTTAATTGAACAAACTTTCCGTACCGAACAGCAGCTTATACCCAACCGTCGTTTCCCCTTAGCGGAAATTCAGCGGATGTATGGGAATCAACCGCTTTACGAAAGTTCTTTTAACTTTGTTCATTTCCATGTTTACAAAGGACTTTTGGAATTACGGGATGTAGAATTAATTGGCTCGCAATCTTTTGATGAGACGAATATTCCCTTTAGCGTTAGTTGGAGCGAGGAGGTTGAGTCGGGACAGTTACTGTTTAATATTACCTATGATAGTAATGAGTTTAATGGGGAGCAGATTAAGGCGATCGCCAATTATTGTGAAGAGATGTGTACATCCCTTGTTAGTAATCCCCATGGTGATTTTGTTGAATTAACGAACTACAGAGAACCCAAAACAAGAACTAAAGAGGTAGTTAAATGGGTACATGAGGTTTTTGAAGATAAAGTTGTAGAATCACCATTATTACCTGCGGTTTCTTGTGATGGGGAAGTTTGGACGAGTAGCGAATTAAATCAAAGAGCCAATCAATTAGCCCGGTTTTTGCGTAATCGTGGAATTGCTGCGGATAAACCTGTGGGAATATGTCTAGAACGTTCTCTAGATATGGTTTGCGCGATTTTAGCAGTGATGAAAGTGGGTGGTTGTTATGTTCCTATTGACCCCCATTATCCCGCAGTTCGGATACAAGGGATGTTGGAAGATTCCCAAGCGGGGATTATTTTAACTAATTCTAATTTACAGGTTCCGAGTTTTGGTGATTCTACAGAGATTCTATTTTTAGATACTCTGGATGCACAAATTAATCATCAGTCTCCAGAAAACCTTGATGTTACTGTTTTAGGAGCGCAAACTGCATATATAATCTTTACATCTGGTTCTACCGGAAGAGCTAAGGGTATTGCAATTTCTCATCAAGCTTTGGCTCACCATATGGATTGGTTTTTGGATGTCTTTGCTGTTAGTAGTGATGATGTAGTGTTGCAAAAAACACCATTTAGCTTCGATGCTTCGGTATGGGAATTCTGGGCAGCGCTAATGAGTGGTGCAAAGCTAGTAATGGCAAAACCGGGAGGACATCAAGATAGCGCCTATCTTGTGGAAACAATTAAAAATGAAAAGGTAACCTTGTTACAGGTTGTACCCACTTTATTAGAAATTTTACTGAAAGAACCAGGATTTAAACAATGTTCCAACCTGCGCTTACTATTTAGCGGTGGTGAAGCTCTCAAAAAACGGCTTGGAGATGAATTTAGGGAAAGTCTCGGCATTCCTTTAATTAATCTTTACGGTCCGGCAGAAACTACAATTGATGTAGCTTATCATCAGTGTAGAGAAAATGAAAATACTGATGTTATCCCCATTGGTGAAGCTGCTCCCAATGTTAATTTACATATCTTAGATAGCAATTTACAACCAGTACCCGTAGGAACTCCGGGAGAATTGTATGTAGCCGGAGTTCAATTAGCTCGCGGCTATTGGAATGCACCAAAAATTACCGCAGAGCGCTTTGTACCAAATCCTTTTTCTCAAGAAATTGGTAACCGTCTCTATCGTACAGGAGATAAAGTCCGGTATTTACTTGATGGTAAAATTGAATTCCTCGGTCGCATTGACCATCAAGTGAAAATACGCGGTTTTAGAATTGAAACCAGTGAAATTATTACCGTTCTAGAACAGCAACCTTGGGTAGTACGAACGGTAACTAAAGCTATTACCAGTAAAGATAAACCTACTCGTTTGGTAGCTTATGTAGAACTACAACAAGCTCCTGAAAATTGGCAAGAGCAACTGCGTTCAAGCCTTCGCGATGCACTCCCAGATTATATGGTTCCGGCTTTGTTCGTCAGTATAAATACTTGGCAATTACTGCCCAACGGTAAAATTGATATGAACGCTTTACCGTATCCCGAGGAGGAACAAGCAGCACTCAGAAGAAACTATATAGCACCACGAAACGAGACAGAAACAACTTTGACAAAAATTTGGGCGACAGTATTAGGAATTTCCCAAGTAGGAATCGAAGATGATTTCTTTGAATTGGGAGGAGATTCTATCCTGTGTCTACAAATTATTGCTAAATCACGAACTGCGGGTATCCACTTTACTCCCCAAGATTTATTTAAGCATCCCCAAATTGCAATACTTGCATCTCATTTGAAATCAAAACGTCCTCCTCTCCCCCACTCTCCCACTCCCCCCCTCCTCCTCTCCCCTGGTGATGAAGTTGAATTAACTCCCATTCAAAAATGGTTTTTCCAGCAACCATTAGTGAAACCGGAACATTGGAATCAAGCAATTTTACTCGATTTAAAACAGGATTTTGATATTGAATCCGTACAAACTGCTGTAAATCAAGTTGTTGCAAATCACCAAGCTTTTCAATTACGATTTGCTCAAACCGAAAAAGGTTGGAAGCAGTATTTAGGAGATAACACCGATAAATTAAACCTTGATGTAGTTGATTTAAGTTCAATTCCTGCGGAAGAATTATCCGCAAATCTGCAAACTGTAGCGAGTAAATTCCAAAGTCAACTCGATTTAGAAAGCGGTTTACTCTTCCGTGCTGTTTATTTCCAAACCCCAGCCAACACAGCTAATAAATTACTATTAATTATTCATCACCTAATTGTAGATGGTGTTTCCTGGCGAATAATTTTACAAGACTTAGCCATTACCCTGCAAAAAGGTGAAATGACTCCCAGTAGCGCTAGTTTTGCACAATGGGGGACTCAATTAAATCAATTAGCTGAGAACAGCAACTGGGATAAAGACTTAACTTTCTGGAAGACACAACAAATATCAAACCCAGATTTACCCCTTGATTTTTCCCAAGCAGATAACCTGGAATCATCCACCGCACAAGTTGAATGTAATTTCAGCACCAGCGAAACCGAAAGCTTACTTTACGAATTTCCTCGTACCCGCAAAGCCCGTATTCAAGAAGTTTTGTTAACGGTATTGCTAGAAGCTGTAACCGAGTGGACTAATAACTCCCAAATGGTTGTCGCTTTGGAAAGTCACGGAAGAGAAAGCGATATTACACAGTTAGATGTGTTTAATTCTGTGGGATGGTTTACTTCCTTATTCCCATTTAAATTAGAAAAAACCACAGAAGATAAATTAGAAAATCTCCAAAACGTCAAACAGCAATACAGAGAAATACCAAATAATGGCTTTTCCTATGGTTTACTCACCCAAAAGCCAGAATACGCTGATATTTTACCAAAAATTCCCCAAGGAATTCTATTTAACTACCTGGGACAATTTGACGACAACTTCCCTCAAACAGCACCTTTCCTTCCAGCTACCGAAGATGCAGGAATCTCTCGTGCTTTGCAAAATATCCGCTCCTTCCAACTGGAAATAACTGGTTTAATTGTTGATGGTAAATTACAGATGCGCTTCATCTTTAGTAAGGCATTACACCATCAAGCAACCATTCAAAAATTAGCAGATACATTTTACAATCGCTTTGTCTCTCTCTTAGAACAAAGTCGCACCAGAGAAAATCATTTTACACCCGCAGATTTCCCCCTAGCTAAACTCGATCGCGAGCAATTATCCGTTGCCTTAGCACAAACTTCCGATGTAGAAGACATTTACCCCCTCGCTCCAGTACAGGAGGGAATGTTATTCCACAATAATTACGAATCCGATGGAGTTTACCTCCAACAAGTAATCGGGGAACTTTCCGGAACTCTTGATGTTAGCTTATTTAAACAAGCTTGGGAAAACTGCATCAATCATCATCCCAGCCTGCGAGCAAGTTTTATTTTACGCGATTTACCAAGACCTTTACAGCGAATTCACAACCAGATAAACTTACCTTTGATCGCTGAAAATTGGACTGAATTTAAAGCTTCAGAAGTAGCGAGTAAATGGGAAAATCTTCTAGAAACAGACCGCAAACAAGGTTTTGATGTAGAAAAAGCTCCCCTTATGCGCCTAACTTTAGTCCAAACTGAAGCACAAAAATGGCGATTCTTATGGACTCATCACCATCTTTTACTCGATGGTTGGTCATTACCGTTAATTTTCCGGGATGTAATTAGCTTTTATCAAGCACATAGATCGCAAACCCATCCAAAAGTCAAACAACCACCAGCTTACAGCGACTTTATAGCTTGGTTAAACCAACAAGATACTAGCGCAACCGAATCATTTTGGCGTAAACAACTCAGCGGTTTACAATCTACTGCGAGCCTGGGATTAAAATCGTCCAACCTTGCATATCAAACTCTACAAACAACCCTTCCCCCAGAAACCTTCAATCGTCTCCAAACATTTGCCAAGCAGAATCAAATTACCCTTAATACCTTAATCCAAGCAGCATGGAGTCTAATTCTCAGTAAATACAGCACTTGCAAGGATATTACCTTTGGTGTAACCGTTTCCGGTCGTCCGCCAGAATTATCTGCTGAAGAAATGGTAGGCTTATTTATTAATACATTACCATTGCGCGCTCAATTAAACGCCGCTACACCCTTAAAACAATGGTTGCACCAACTGCGAGATGCTTCTTCTCAAATCAATCAATATTCTCACAGTCGCTTGGTAGATATTCAAGGTTGGAGCGACATTCCACGGGGACAACCATTATTTGAATCGATTCTGGTTTACGAAAATTATCCCGTAGACGAAAGTTTACGCCAACAGGAAAGCGAATTAGCGATAGATTCTGTAGAATCTTTAGAAAAAACCCACTATCCCGTTACCTTATATGCATTACCGGGTGAAAGCTTAACTCTCAAATTAGCTTTCCAAGAACATATTGGTAGCACCACAGAAAGAGAAAAACTGTTACATCAACTTACTCAAATACTCCAAAAAATTACTGATGCAGAAGTAGAATATCTTGGCGACATCGGACTGTTAAACCAAGCAGAAGAACGGGAAATTTTACAGACAGCCATTGTCAATCAAGAAACTTACAAAGCACAAACGGTATTGGAACT
The DNA here is from genome assembly GCA_039820645.1 of Cyanobacteria bacterium J06633_8. Lineage (GTDB taxonomy): Bacteria > Cyanobacteriota > Cyanobacteriia > Cyanobacteriales > Nostocaceae > Rivularia. The sequence goes on from JBCBPQ010000163.1 coordinate 15,204, forward strand.
GTTTGCTCATCAAGTAAATCTAACCCCCAATGCACCAGCAGTTCTTAACGGTAATGAATGGCTTACCTACAGCGAACTAGACCAAAAATCCAACCAAATCGCCCATGCCCTTAAAGAACTGGGAGTAACAAAAGAAACTGTAGTTGCAGTTTACCTCGAACGTCAACCCGAATTAGTAACTGCTTTGCTGGGTATCCTCAAAATTGGCGCAGCATTCCAGCCCTTAGACCCATCCTTCCCAGAAGAACGGTTAGAATATATGCTGACAGATAGCGGTGCTGAGGTCATAATTACTGAGGATAAAATCACAACTCCAAATCTCAAAAACTCAGCAAAAACACTATTACTTAACTCAACATCTCGACAACCAAAAACAGCATTACCACCTATCCCAGATAACAACCACTTAGCCTACATAATTTATACCTCCGGCTCTACCGGAAAACCCAAAGGCGTACAAATTCCTCACAGTGCCTTAGTTAACTTCCTCCTCAGCTTCCGCAAACAGCCGGGACTGACATCTGATGACACCTTCGTAGCAGTTACTACCACCGCCTTTGATATTTCCATTCTCGAACTATTTCTACCCTTGATTGCAGGAGCGCGATTAATTATTGCAGATAGAGAAACTGTGCGTGATGGCATTAAATTAGCCGAATTGCTCGACCAAAATCAAGCAACAGCCATGCAAGCCACCCCTGCCACCTGGAGGCTATTGTTGACTGCCCAATGGCAACCACACAGAGCATTCCGTGCTTTATGCGGTGGTGAAGCCATGTCAGTAGATTTAGCTACATCTCTCCTAAACTCAGGTATTGAATTGTGGAACGTTTACGGTCCAACGGAAACCACAATTTGGTCTACCGTAAACCCAATCAAACAACCAAACGATGCCCAATCCATAGGTAAAGCAATTGCCAACACCTCAATTTACATCCTAGATAGTGCAGGTAATCCCGTACCTCAAGGTATTGTCGGAGAATTATATATTGGTGGTTCAGGAATAGCTAGGGGCTATCGTGGTAAACCCAACCTTACTGCTCAACGCTTTGTTCCCAATCCCTTCGCTCAAACACCAGGAGAAAGACTGTATAACACCGGAGATTTAGCACGGTGGCTACCCAACGGTGAAATAGAATTTCTTGGTCGCGCAGATTACCAAGTCAAAATTCGTGGTTATCGCATCGAACTTGGAGAAATTGAAACC
>JBCBPQ010000164.1:0-16350 GCA_039820645.1 Cyanobacteria bacterium J06633_8
CCAGGAACAATATGAGCGGTAATTAGCAGTGACACCGCAGTGCCAAGCCAAGTTAATATAAAGTGCAACATGGGCTTTGTTTGAGAAAATTATTGATTTGTCTGGGTAATTTACAATAAACTTTTCGGTATCCGCTCATAAATGAAAGCTGAGAAATAATGCTTTTTGAGCAATGGCATCTAATGATACCTTATTTTTTTGGCATATATATTATCTTATTGCGGGTTCTCGTTGCGACTTTAATTGAGCTAATTACTTAAATCTAGAATCACTTGATAGCATTATTAATTGTTATATAGGCAAGGAATATTGTACATCTTGTTCGGCTTTTTAGTCGTGCAGCGAATAAATTTTATACCATGAATCGATAAGAGTTTAGTATTTTTTCCAGAAATGGGCAATATTGGTTTTTCCGCAGGTAAAACTACATACTTATCTTGGGATAAACTATGAAAAATTGTGCGTTCTTAGTCTAGTGCTGTAAAGAGACTTGGGTTGTTTATGAGTGGAAATAATCAAACTCGAAAAATTTTGCTTCTGTCAGCAAACCCGAAAGGTACTAGTTTACTGCGTTTAGATGAGGAGATGCGCGAGATTAAGGAGGGGTTGAAACGAGCTAAGAAGCGCCAATAATTAATCACTATAGCTGTGGTATTTTGGGGTTCACTATGTCCCTGCGGACACGCTACACTAACGTTCAATCCAATCTACTAATTTGCACCATTCTCGTTAAGCCCGAATTCCACGGAAATCAATTTCAGGGCTGCATACACAAAGTACGTTAAAACGCACTGAAAAACTTACCCAGTCTGATTTATCAGACTTTGTTTTTTAGCCTTGGAATAAATTCCCAGGCGGTTGTTGAAAATATTGCCAATCATAAATTAAGCGCGATCGCGATCCTGCCACCTCCAATACTACTGGGTTAAGGGGGAGATCCTCCCTAGCCCTCCTTAAAAAGGAGGAAATTAAGCCCCCCTTCTTAGCGGGGGTTTGGGAGATATAACGATTGTGTTTAAATCCTTAACCGAGGAGTATTGCTACCACCCCTAATATCAAAAATAATAATGGTGCCGTACTCTCCTAGTGACGACACCCGATAAAAATTGGATATTAAATTAACTCACTATCAATTAACGTTTATCTAAAAGTTGCCAAGTAGCTCCTCCAACAACTCCATCTGGTTCCAAACCCTTACTCTTCTGAAATGCTTTTACTGCTTCTAATGTTACAGGACCAAAATCTCCATCAACACCTTTGAGAAGTCCTAAATTAGATAACTTTTCTTGCAATTTAACAACTTGAGAACCTCGCATTCCCGGACGTAAAATTGGTAATCCTGCTGCGGTGTATTGTACTACGGGAGTTTTTTTCTTGGTGCTTGTACTGCTTCTACGATTAGTTGTAGTTTGAGGATTTCGAGTAGTTGCAGCTTGTTTTTGTGCCGGTTTAGGTTTCCGACTGGTGGTTTGACGAGGTTTTGGCTTTGCTGGTGTTGGTTCTGGATTACTTGCCGTTGGTGTTGAGGGTTGCGGCTCTGGAGCTGGTTGCACAATCCGAAATTGACTATTGTTTACAGCGGTTGTTACTCTTCGTTGCTGTGCGGAATTGTTTACGACTCTAACGCTACCGAAGGATTCAGTAGGCGTGGGAAAGGTATTAGAAGGTGGTGGTGTCGCAGCGGTACTTACTGGAGTTGATGTTGTTGATGCTGTTGATGTACTGGTGCTAGGAAAAAGGGTTTGCCAAGTATTGGTATCTACTACTCCGTCGGATTTCAAACCTGCTGCTTGCTGAAAACTCGAAACTGCTTGTTTAGTTGATTGACTGAAGATACCATTAACTTCACCTTTATAAAAACCTAAAAGTTTTAAAGCTCCTTGTAATTCTCTTACAGGTACTCCCTCGCTACCTATTTTGAGGCTAGGGCGATTCATGGTAGCCCCTACAACTACTTGAGCAATCTGTTTTTGGGGTGCCGCTATTGAGACTCCAGCACTAGCTCCAAATAACAGGGGACTAGAAGAAATTAGAAGTAACCAGTAGAATTTATTTCTCGGAAGGAAACGAAACGATATAAGAGAGCGTAAGTACTTGATAATACTTAGTTTTTTACTATCTATCATGGTTTGTGCCCCCGGCAAGTCTCTTACAAATACACTATCTATTAACCAGTATAAATTTAAATTGCTACAGCAGTGTAAATGCTTAAAATAAACCGCAAACTGTAAATAATTGATTCTAAGTAAATGTCGCTCACTACTGCTAAGCAATTACACTGTTAATTGCTTCTTGTTGACCGATTATAGACACAAATGGTTCCTGTAAATATTTGATAGCTGCTTGGGTAGTATCTGCATTAGTTAATGCTGCGATATCTTGTTGAAATTTTTGATCGAAGGCTACTCCCAAACCGATAATTTCATACCAGCCGTATATCTGAGCGATTTGTCCATTAGTTTGTTTTCCGAGGGCATATTGTCCGAGTACTTTGTTTTTTGCAGCTTGTAAGACGCTTTCTTCTAGTTTATTAGTTGAAAGTAAATCTACTTCTTTTCGCAATCCTTTTAAGGCTCTAAGGGTATTTTCTGGTGCCGTACCCATATAAACAACAAAGGAGCTTGAAAACTGCCTGGTGGGGTAAAATGCCGATACGTCGTAAGCTAAACCAAGTTTTTCTCTTAATTCAATAAATAAGCGACTGGAAAGCCCATTTCCTAAATAACTGGACAGTAATTTTAAAGCGGCGTAGTCATTAGAGTCTACCGAAGCACCTAAGTAACCCAACATAATTACTGATTGCTGTGTTGCTTGGGGGGTAATTACTTGTTGTGGTTTCGTTTGAGGAATTGACGCATTTGTAATTGGTAGTGGTTTGTCTACAGCAGGTTGCCAATCGCCGAATAATTTATTGATTTGTTGCTCAGCATTTTCAGATGAAATACGACCGGAAATGCTAATAACTATATTATCTGGACGAAAATAAGTTTGATAATATTCAAGTAAATCTTCCCTAGTCAAACTACTGATAGTAGTTTCATCTCCCAAGCCTGAAGATGCATAAGGATGATTTTTGTACATAATTTTACGTAATTGCTCAAAAGCAACGCTAAAAGGCTGTTCATGAAGCAAACGCACATCTTGCAGAGCAATTCGCTTTTCCATCTCCACTTCGGCTTCGGGAAAAGTAGGCAAGCGCAATATTTTTGCTGCCAATTCTAATATCTGGGTAAAATCAGCAGTTACGGTTTTTAAGGATAAAACAAAATAATCTGTTGCAGTATCGGCACTTAAACTAGCTCCAACAGATTCTACACCCTCGGCAATTTCCAAGCTGGTAAGTCCATCACATCCTTTAGTAAGTACAGCGCCAAGTAAATTTGCCAACCCTGCTTTTTCTGGATTTTCATAACAACTTCCAGCACGAATAAATATTCTAGTTGCAATCACATCGGCAGCAGAATTTTCTGTAACTAGAAGTACTATTCCATTTTTCAATTGAGTACGATAAAGATTCGATAATTTTGGCAAAGTTCTCATTTAAATTGTTGATTTTAGATTTTAGATTAGCAAGCAGTGAGTGGCGAGTTATAAATTAATTTCCTCTTGTGTTCCTTTCTATCCTTTGCGATTTCAATATCCCTTAATTTTCTGGTTTAACTACTGTTACGGCGTAATTCTCGGGAGAAAGATACTTATATGCTATATGTTGCAGTTCTTTTGAGTCAAAGGATTGAATTTCCTGGGGATAAATTACTGAAAGTTCGGCTGAAGCGATGGTGTTGTAATATCCATAAAGTCCTGCTAATTGATTTGGCGTTTCTGTCGAAAAAGCATAGTCATTGCATAGTATACGTTTAGCACGGTTGAGTTCTTGCTCGGTAATTTCTTGGCTGATTAATTGTTCTAAATGAAGCCGGATCAATTTTTCTACGCTCTCTAATTGTTTTGATTCTAGCCAAGCATTGATAGTAAATAAACCCGATTGCTGTTGCAGTGAAAAACTGCTGCAAATTCCGTTCACTAATTGGCTATTTTCCCTTAAATCAGCAATTAATCGCGAAGCCCTTCCTCCCGCTAAGATGACCGAAAGTAAATCTAAAGCATAACAGATGCGAAGTTTCTCTACTCCTGGAGCTAACCATGCGATTAGCAAGCGGGCTTGTTCTAACCTAGGTAGTTTTATTTGTTGGCGATAAATTCCCTTAATACAAGGCTTTTTTGGAAGCTGCACCAAAGGAAAATCCCAAGATGGTGAAGCAACATCATTAAAGTACCCTTAAATATTATATGTTCTAGGAAGTGAGCCATTCCGCACCAAGAATCTGGTTCTAAATTTGCCACAGCAATGGGAGTGCTAGATATTTCTTGGTGAATCAATGTTAATCCGTTGTCTATTTTGAAGACTGAGGCTGGAAACACGGTACTATTTTTTATATAAGAATATTAAAGATTTTATCAGTTTTTATTTATATTTAATTCAATATGCCAAGTCTTTTTCTAACAAAAAATATTTTTTTACCAAGTTTTTTATCTAATCATATTAAAATCTAATTTCGGAAAATCTCAGCTACAATCTATACCATTAATATTGCATTCTTGATTGTAAAGCTTGATGCTTAATTAAGTATTTTTGCTATTCTAATCGCCAAAGTTATTACAGATATCCAACAATAAAGACTATAAGTTGATATACAGCTAAATCAGATAAAAGACAAAGATAAAAATTAATTTAGTATAAATTATTGCAATTGAGATGTTCTGCCCTTTTTTGTATATAAATTAAATACCCAAGGGGTTAACAAATATTGTTCTTGATATTACTTATAATCAATTGCTTGCCTTTTATCTAATGACTTCCATTACAGCTTGATATATAATTAAGTTTAAAAAAATCAAAAGAAAGTTCCTCAAACCGAAAAGTGATTTAAGGAACTTTCAAATTTTAGTTCACCGCAACGCCGTTTTACCTAAGTTTATGACCTGGTTAAACCAGGGGGGAGCCTAATATATCGCTTAAAGTTTCCGGATGCAAGTCCGGTTTACTGCCACGAAACTTTTCGGTTCCCATATCATAAAAATCATAGATCACAAAACTGTATGGCAGTCACCAACGTTGCAGTGCAACAAACCTATTATAACTTTCACTTAGGATGTTGTGTAGTAAATTGAAAACTTTTATTTTCGTTTGCTAGATTAATTTATCAAGGATACCATATAGACTCTATATTTTCGGCAATTGTCATCGCTTCATCACGATTTAATTTGTCTAATAAAACTGTAATATGCCCTAGTTTACGTCCCGGACGAGATTCGGATTTACCATACCAATGGACGTGCGCTCCTGGAATTTGTGCTAATGTAAACCGCTTCTCAATATAGCTACTTTTCTGGGTTTCATAACCTAACAAATTTACCATAATAGCACAAGGTTTTTTCATAGCTGCACTGCCTAAAGGTAAATCGCACAAAACTCGCAATTGCTGCTCAAATTGGGAAGTAAAGCAGGCATCAATAGAAAAATGCCCAGAGTTATGGGTTCGAGGTGCAATTTCATTTACTAATACTTCACCGCTATTAGTCAAAAATAACTCTATCCCGAAAACCCCTATAACTTGCAGATTGTCAAGTATGGTAGCAGCTATATCTTTTATTATATTTTCTGTCTGGAGACTGATGTCAGCAGGGGCAATTACTCGCCGACAAACTTGTTGTTCTTGTTGAGTTTCTACTACTACAAAATTGGAAACTTCACCAGATGCTGAGCGTGCTGCAATTACAGCTAACTCTTTCTGAAAAGGTATAAATTCTTCTAATAAAAAATGAGATTCAATTAAGTTATTTGTTTGATTTTTTTCCGGATTCTCTAAATTGAGTTTTTGCTTTAAACTAATTAAATCTTTGATGATAAAAGTTCCTTGTCCATCGTAACCGTGACGGCGAGCTTTTAAAACAACTGGAAAACTCAATTCCGACTCATTGACTTTATTAACTTTTGTATCTTGACCTGTAGGAGAAGATGATATAGCGAATAATGATTCTGGTAATTCAAATTTAGGAACTGGTATATTCAAATTTTGCAGAAAACAGCGTTGATGGTATTTATCTAAAAGGGGAGATAATGCTTCGATTCGAGGACGAAAACAAACTTTTTCTGTAGCGAGTTTAGATAAAGCTTCTAGATCGACAAATTCATTCTCGAAAGTGATAACATCACACTTTCTTGCTAATTCGGCTGTGGCTGTAGCATCATCAACTGCGGCGAAAACAGTATCTTTGGCAATACTGACAGCTGGATCGTTAGCGTTAGGAGTTTGTACAATTAGTTCCACTCCCAGCTTTTGAGCCGCAGCACCCATCATTAAAGCTAATTGCCCGCCACCAATTACACCAATACGCTTCATTTGCATCCCAGAGAATAACGAGTTTTTATACCTGTTTTAGAATTAATACCGTCAGCTTTTGACAAAGTTATTTGACTTGTACTCCGTCTAAAATTGCATCAGCAAAATCGACATCATTAATGTTTGTATCAACAAATATTGCACGGAGTAACAAAGTTTCTACGAGTACGGCATCGCTCATATCTACTGCTGTTAAGTTTACTCGATCTAGCATCCCATTAGTTAAATCGGCTCCATGCAAATTAGCTTTTGTCATTACACATGTGCTTAAAACGGTTCCGCGAAGATCGGCATTAGCCTTCATTAGTCAGTTGTAGATTTGCGTTGAAAAAATAGAGATGCTTGTAGGTTTTCACCGGCAAAATTTATTCCTGAAATTTCCGCACTCCTAAAAGATAAAGTATGAGTCCAATTAGATACTGCCCATCCAGTCGAAAATATTGCCTAAAAATAGACAATAGATACGGCTAACAAAGCTTGAAAGAATAGATTCTACATGTGTTTAACATCAAATTAGATATCTTTAGACTAAATTAAGCTTATACCATTTACACCTTTAAACTTCTAATTTAGATAAACAGTATGAGACATATATTACCTGAATTATAAAGTAGATTTATTAGTCGCTTTTTATGGTGTGACATTAATCTCTAACTGCTGAGAAATATTTTTTGACCTTCATTGGATTATATAAATCATAAATTTACATTTCTTAAAATAAATACTACTTTAACTATTAAAAATATTGAGAAAAATTTACTTTCAAGGGAATTGATAAAGTTTATTATCATTTAACGAAATAATTAGGTGATCGCTGCTATTCTTGTAATGAATGAAAGCTCTGTTTTACTGTTCTATCAAGTAAAGAATTTAGTCTTTACAAAGCTTCACATTTCCTAGTTACAACTCTTCTAGTAGAGAATTGTTAACTATGAGTATTAATCGAGAAATTTCTATTTATTATTATTGGAAAGTTATGCTCAAGAGTTTAAATCGACTTACTAGCAATCCTATGAGACATTACAAAGATGAATGGATTGATCAATGGTGCCAAGATAATGGCTGGACGGATCTATATATAGAGCGTTGTAATAACTTTTGGGCTTTTCCTCCAGGGGCAGTAATGCCCGAGCCAATCCCAACAAAAGTTCTTAGAGCAATTAAAGCAGAAAGAGGTTTAACTTGTGAAGAAAGAATTTGGTCTATTACGGCTGTAGTGGCAACAATGATAGCTGCTGGTGTTACCTACTGGTTAAGGTGTCCGATACCTATGGTTGCAGCGTTTGCTTTTAATGCTGTAACTGTAGCCCAATTGGAAGTTGAAGATGCTTATTAGAATTGAGGAGCAGAATATTCATGGGGAAGCTTTTCCCTATGAATATTATAGATAGTATTGTTTTATAATTATTAAGTTAATCTTTTATTTAGTAGTTACAGTTTGTGCCGTATTATTTTCACATTAATTCAGTTTCAATTGTATATAACGTTGAAAAAAACTAAGTAAAATAGCTGGTTGAAAATTTTATTAATTACCCAGTACGATTATATTTTTTAAGCTCCCCTTTTCTTAAGGGGATTTTTTAGTATATCCATGAGTATATGGGCTACAGCAAATGTTCGTATTCTTACAATTTAGCTAGCTAACTCAAACCATCTCGCTGCGTCAGGTTTAATCCTTAACGAAACTTTCTCATTATTTTTCCTTCACCAAAGCTTTTAAAATGAAGCGATATTTCACTGGTAAAGCTAAATTAAAAACAGTCCAGGATGTGAATTCAAACAAAAAAATACAATATTAGTAAACTAACGAATTATTTCTGAACAAGTATAAAAAAAGTTTATATACTTAAGTATTTTTATAGATAATTTTTAAGCTTTGATATTAGTCAGTCAAGCTTAAAATCAACTTTTCCGTAGTTATCCGGTAGAGAAAGACTGATAAATGAAGTTAAGCTTCAATTTGAGCGATATCTCTTAAATCATAAAATATTTCCGTTTAAAGAGATACCATGCATGAATAGTTTATATTTTCAAAATAATTCATAAGTTGAAAATAAATTTCAAATTATATATATCATTTAAATAATCATGGAATCTAGGGAATCAGTAGATTTAGATTTACAAAAATTTTGGTACATAATCAAGCGGCGTTGGTTGTCTGCTGCATTTATATTCACTATTTGTGTAGGAGCAGCAGCAGTATTAGGCTCTTTTAAAAAACCAGTTTTTGAGGCTCAAGGTAAACTTTTGATCAAAAAAGTAAACCAGACTTCTGCTCTCACAGGATTAGGGCAAGAAATTGGACAGTTAGAAGGACTAGATATCAAAAGTAGCCCTATAAATACGGAGATAGAAGTAATTAGTTCCAAGCCTATTTTAATTGAGACAATTAAGAAATTAAAGCTCAAAAATGATAAAGGCATACCCTTAGAAACAAAGGAGCTGGCAAAAACTATTAATCTTAGAGCAATACCAGCAACCGATGTTCTGCAAATTTCTTACGAAAGTAAAAATCCCAAAGAAGCAGGAGCCGTTGTTAATGAGTTGATGAGTTTGTATATAGAAAATAATATCCAAACTAATAGAGCAGCGGCTGTTGCTGCTGGTGATTTTATTGCCAAACAATTACCTGAAACCCAAAATACCGTCAATAAAGCTGAAAGAAGATTACGTCAATTTCAGCAACAGAACAATGTTATTTCTTTAGAAGAAGAATCTCGAAACGCTATAGCAATCCAGAAAGAATTAGAAACTCGAATCACTGAAACTAGAATAGCTTTAGCAGAAGTGACGGCTCGTTTTCAAAGTCTCCAGAGCAAAATCGGAATGAATTTTCAGGATGCGATAAATAGTGATTCTCTGAAAAGTTCTACTGGAGTACAGCAGGTTTTACAGAATTTGCAACAAGTAGAAAATGATTTAGCAATAGCTCAAACTCGTTTTTTTGGAACACATCCAACAGTACAAAGTTTAATAAGTAGAAGAAATGCTCTACAGAGATTGTTGAATAGGAGAGTAGCTCAGGTTAGTAATAATATCAGTTCTAATAGGGGAAATTTACAGATAGGTGAAGTCACTCAAAAGCTAACAGAGGAATTAACAAAATCGGAAGTAGAAACTGTTGCCCTAAAAAATCGCCTTAACTCTTTATTGACAGCCTTAAACATTCATAAACAAAGAATGAATCGTTTACCTAAGTTAGAGCAAACAGAAAAGAAATATGAGCGACAATTAGAAACAGCTATAACAACTCATGAAAATCTTTTGCAAAAACTCCAAGAAGTAAGAGTTACGGAAAACCAGAATATTGGTAATGCGCGAATAATTGAACCTGCTTTTGTAACGGAAAAGTCTATTAAATCAACCAAAATTCTCTTTCTGATTTTAGGAGGTGCTTTAGGAACTTTAATTGCAACTGCCATGATTGTATTGCTGGAATTAAAAGATAGATCCGTTAAAACTCTTAAAGAAATCAGAAAGTTATTTGGGTATACCTTACTTAGTACTATACCTTTGTTGAAAAAGAAATCCTATCTTCATAACAAAGATGCGAACACCTTACCCGAGATACCTGTAAGAGACAACCCCGATTTACCTATTGCAGATGCATATAGAATGCTTCAAGCTAACTTGAAATTTATTAGTACAGATAAACAAGTACAGGTAATTGTAGTTACAAGCTCCGTTCCTAAAGAAGGTAAATCAACCGTCTCGGCAAATTTAGCCGCTGCCATCGCGCAATTAGGACAAAGAGTATTGCTTGTAGATGCAGATATGCAAAATCCCTTACAGCATCATTTATGGGGTGTAAATAACGTCAAAGGCTTAAGCGATATTATTGTCGGTCAAGTAGAATTTGAAACAGTTGTTAGTGGCGGAATGCTTAGTTTAGACATTTTGACGGCAGGAGCTACTACTCCTAATCCTTTGTTCCTGCTGGATTCTCGAAAAATGGAAACTTTGATTGAGGATTTTAAAAGTACTTATGACTTTGTGATTATTGATGCACCTGCATTAGTTATGAGAGCGGATGCTTTGGCTTTAGGAAAAATGGCTGATGGTGTTCTATTAGTAGCCCGCCCAGGAATACTAACTTCCGCTGATGCTGCTAGAGCTAAAGAAGCTTTAGAACGTTCCAGGGAACATTTATTAGGGATGGTAGTAAATGGTGTAATTCCAGAAAATGAATCTAAGAGTTATTTTTATTACGCTAACGACTACTCTGATAAGAATAATTCGTATCCAGAACCTATGAAATCAAAATTATTTTAATTCGCTGTTTTTATGTTTATTTTTTAAGGGTGAAAATTATCAATGGAAGGATTACGCAAGCTGTTTGGAAATTCTTTTTCCTTGCTTTTAAATCGCTTAAGTCAAAGTATTACAACTTTCATCTTAGTTGCGTCAATTGCTCGAATTTTAGGAGCTTACGAACTAGGGCAATATATGCTTGCTTTTAGTTTTTATTATGTCTTTATGACTTTAGCTTCCCAAGGATTCAAAACGCTGTTTACCAGAGAACTCGCACGCAATCCTTCAGAAACTCCAGTTTATTTAATTAGCGGTACTTTTTTACAGCTTTTATTTAGCATTATTGGCTATTTGCTGCTGGCTACTATAGTGTATTTTCTTCCCTACAGCAGGGATACTTCTATAGTTTGCTATACCTTGGGTATGGCTATGATTCCATTTTCTCTTTCTAACGTCACTGAATCTATTTTTCAGGCACAAGAGAAAATGCATATTATTGCTGTTAGTACTACGCCAATTTATATACTGCGCGTACTAATAATGATTTTGTCTATGAATCTAAAACATAATGTTGCTATTGTTGCAGCAATTATGGTGGCTTCGGAATGTCTAATATTTTTAATTGAATGGTGTTTTATCGCCAAACTAGTTAAATTCAAATGGCAACTGGACTGGAAGTTTATATGGAATACAACTAAAGCTTCTGGTGCATTTATAGTTATTGAAGGTATATCTGTCTTAGGCTATAGACTTCAGGTTTTTATTCTTTCTTTGTTAGGTGGTGAAATAGTTGTAGGGCTATACGGTGCGGTTACTCAATTAATGCAGCCTTTTCAAATAATTTCCCACAGTGTTGTTTTAGCTGTTTTCCCCAAAATGTCTAAAGCTATGGACTCGGGAAAAGATAGTCAGCGTCAAATTACACAAATGACTATAGAAATATTATTAATGGTTGCTTTACCGTTGATGCTTGGACTTCTATATTTTGGTCAAGAATTACTTGTATTGCTATATAACGAACAAAGCTTTGCTGAAGCAAAATTTGCTCTTAATGTATTTACTCTTGGTTTAATTGCTTCATCGTTTACTGGACCTTTGAGTTATGTATTAGTCGCCAATGGTTTAGAAAAAATCAATCTTTGGCAAGTTTTTATTACAACTGTTTTAGATGGTTTAATCAGTATAGTGCTTGTTGCTCAATATAAATTAAATGGTGCTGCGATTACAGTAATATTTACCGATTATATTGCTTTATTCATCTATTACATTGAATCTCATAGAAGATTATTTCATTTAAATTTATGGTCTATCGTTTATCGCCCTTTAATCATAACTATTGTAATGTTACCTGTTTTTATAATTTTACAAAAATTTAATTTTCAGATTATACCAGTCTTAATCATTTCAACCTTAATTTACTTTCTCTCTGTGGGAGTTTTAGGGGTTTATACAGTTTACAATTCCAATGAGGAATGGGCACAATTGTTACTCAAACGTAAATAGTAAATAAGATGAAACACATAGTTGTGGATTCTATAAACAAGGTGCAATCATGAATCCAAAAGTCTCGGTAATTATTCTTGCATACAATACTGAAAAATATATTGCACAAGCAATAAATTCAGCATTGAAACAAACTGAAAAAAACATTGAAATAATTATTGTAGATGATGGTTCGACAGATAATACTTTAGAAGTTATTAACAGTTTTCTTGATAAGCGGATAAAAGTATTAGTCAATCAGCAAAACTTAGGGCAAAACTTTAGTACTAATCGAGCCATAAAAGCAGCTAATGGTAATTGGATAACTCGGCTTGATTCAGATGATTGGTATGCTGTTGATAGATTAGAAAAACTATTAGAAATAGCTGATTTGCAAAATGTAGATATAATTGCAGATGATATATATTTTATCCAAGATGGAAAAAATTTACCCTGGAGTACATTATTAAATCAAAGTAAATACAAAATAAAAAATAATATACAAATTTCTCCGATTGATTATGTTGAAAAAGACATACCTGGAATGTGGGGTTTACCTTTAGGTCTAACTAAAGCCTTAATTAAAAAATATTTTATACATAAACATAATATAAAAAATCACGAAACTATTTTGATAGGTGGAGATTTTTGGTTTTATTTAATATGTTTAGCCCATGGAGCAAAATTTTTATTTGTACCGAAACCTTACTATTTTTATCGTTCTCGTATTGGTTCATCAGTTAAACAAAGTAGCATCAAAAGACTTGAAGCATATTGTGATGCAACACAATATTATTTAGAGCAAGATTACATAAAAAATAATCAAAAATTACTAGCTGCTTTACAACAACGTTTGCATCTGATTGAAAAAACTAGACCTTATTTTTTGGTTGTAGATTCTCTTAAACAAACAGATTATTTAAATGCTTTCATAAAAATGAAAAATAATCCTTATTTCTTTTATCATTTATTAACACAGATGCCAAGAATAATACGGCGTAGATTTTCTCTATATTTGAATCAAATAGCTTTAACCAAGTATAGGTAATTTTAAGTATATGTTATTCAACTTAATTTAAAATCAGGTAATTAATATAGATTATGAAAGTTGCTTTATTACATTTTTGCTTTTACGAGTATACCGTTGAATTAGCTAACGCTTTAGCTACTAAAAATATCGAGTTAACTTTAATCCATCCCGAAAATTTAACTAGACAAACACAAGGCTTATTAGATTCGAGAATTAAGATAATTACTTTTAAAAAATATCGCATTCGCGACCCGCGTAATTTATCAGCAATGCGTAAATTAATAAGTATAATTCGTAAAATTCAACCCGATGTATTGCACGTACAAGAAACAAATGACCCTTGGTACGATTTAACCTTGTTACTCAATAAAATGCCTCCTTTAGTAACAACTATTCACGATGTTTTTCGTCATCCTGGAGACAAAGATAATGTCATCGGTTCAGAATATACACGACAGATTGCATTTTGGCGATCGCAACAGCTAATTGTTCATGCAAATTTCCTCAAGAATGCTCTGGTAAAAGAGTTTGCAGTTCCTCAAGAAAGGGTATGCATTCTTCCTCATGGAGAATTAGGTAGCTTATATCAGCGGTTGTCAAAAAACAATAATACAGTCAGAGAACCTTATACTCTTCTATTCTACGGACGTATTTGGGCTTACAAAGGCTTGAATTATCTGCTTCAAGCAATGCCTCTAATTATAGAAAGTATTCCTCAAGTAAAATTAATTATTGCCGGAAAGGGAGAAAATTTTAAACGATATTTTCCTGATGGTTGGGATGAGAAACATTACGAAATTCTCAATAAATATATTCCATCAGAGGATGTTGCAAGTCTTTTTGGACGTAGTACCGCAGTAATTTTACCTTACATAGAGGCATCTCAGAGCGGTGTGGCATCTCTTGCTTATGGGATGGGTACCCCAGTTATTGCTTCTGAAATTGGCGGTTTAGGTGAAATGATTGATTCCGAGCAAGATGGGTTATTAGTTCCCCCTCGGGATGCTAAAGCTTTAGCCGATACAATTATTCGTCTTTTGAGCGATGGCAAATTACAGCATCAAATACAAACAGCAGCACTATATCGTTGTGAAGATGATTTGAACTGGTTAAATATTGCCACTCAAACAATTGAAATTTATCGTAAAGCAATTTATCTCAAAAATAGTTCTCGGTGAAAGTAATGAAGAAACTTTTATTATTTACCGAAGAGGCATTTACAGTTGTATCTTTATTGCTGTATTCTGGAGGACCATTAACAGTTATTTTGTCTGATGGAGCCAGTGAAGGTGATGATTCTGGAGAAACAAACACTTCCTTAATTTTAGTTTTATTCTTCTTCAATTATCTAGTCACTTTTTTTCTACTTATTCTTAGATGGAAAAAAGTCATACGGGTAATGAAGAAAGAAAAAATTATTTTATTATTAGTAGGAATTGCGGTCTTTTCTTTTCTGTGGTCTTCTATTCCTAAAAAAACTTTGACTAGGGGAGTTGCCATAGTTGGAACTAGCTTATTTGGCTTATATTTTGCTTCACGATATACGATTAAGGAACAGTTGAAGCTTTTAGGCTGGATGTATGGCATTGCTGTAATATTCAGTTTTATATTTATTGCAGCATTACCCAAGTATGGAATTATGGGTGGTATTCATGCAGGAAAATGGCGAGGTATTTACAATCATAAAAATACCCTTGGTAAAGTCATAGTTCCAGGAATTTCTGTCTTTATATTGTTAGCTAATAGCTCGAAAAAATATAGCTGGCTGCTATGGATCTGTTTTAGCTTAGCTTTTATCCTTTTACTAAAGTCTGGATCGACGACTTCTTTACTAAATGGGATATCTTTAATCGTTGCTTGTATCTCCTTTCGAGTTTTTCGATGGCGAGATAATCTAATGGTACCTAGTACAATTGCCATCGGAAGTTTCGGCGCAATTTTCTATGTGATTATTTCGGTAACCACAGAAGCCATTCTCAAAGCACTTGGTAAAGATGCTACCCTTACTGGTCGTGGAGATATGTGGCCTTATATCTTTGAAATGATAGGACACAAACCTATGTTGGGCTACGGATATGGTGCGTTTTGGTCAGGTCCGGATACTCCTTCTTTCTACATTTGGCAGGCAACTGGATGGACTCCTCCTAATTCCCACAATGGCTTTTTAGACTTGTGGTTGCAAATAGGCTTAATAGGGCTATTAATATATATCTATGGATTCTTAGTTATAACTTTACCCAAATCATTTTACTACTTGCGAACTACTAGAACCTCTGAAGGGTTTTGGCCGCTTATTTATATGACCTATATGTTGCTAGCAAATATTAGCGAAACTACATTAATGATACAAAATGATTTGTTTTGGGTTATTTATGTCGCAATTGCATTTTCTGTTAAAATTCCACAAGAAAATCATCAGTCAGAATACATAAATAAATTAAATACTAATTCCCCCAGTTATCGTTAAATATTTAAAATTTTCAGTATATTTTCTAAAGATTGATTTTTTTTTTTTGCTACAAAAGATATATAAGGTGTTGCTTATTTAATGAATGAATGAATTAATTTATTAGACGCGGAATTTTATTTTCGCACTACAAGAAATATCTAATAATTTAAATTATCCTCCTATACAATCTAGCTGCACATCAATTTAGAAGTAAGTATCGTATCTTTCATCTAGTAAATTATGTTTAATAACAATTTAGAATATTGGCAAAATAAACTCAGCAGAGTACCAGTTTTAGAAATAACTACAGATAAACTAAGAGCTTCCAATCAAGAATACGATATTGGTATAGAGACTTTTGTTTTTCCTCTAGAACTGTGCGAATCAGTGAAAACTCTGAGTCAAAGCTCCGAGAATGGACTATTTATAAGTTTGTTAACGGCTTTTAAATGTCTGCTATATAAATACACTGCTCAAGAAGACATTGTAGTTGGTTCTTACATTCCTCAAAAAAATCATTTAGATTTTAATACCTTAGCTTTCAGAAGTTGTGTATCTAGTAATGTTTCTTTCTGCGAATTATTAGAGCAAGTTAACCAAGTAGTAACTGAAGACTTGAAGCATCAAGATTTTTCTTGGCAGCAACTAGTAGAAAAATTATCAGCTACAGAGACTCAAAACGATACGGGTATCTTTCAAGTTATGTTTAGCTTGCAAGATGCTCGTGTGATAGA
>JBCBPQ010000165.1:0-16236 GCA_039820645.1 Cyanobacteria bacterium J06633_8
CAACACAGTCTGTGTGGGGTCTTAATTAGCCGGTTGGGGCAGGAATTTGGGCAGATGATTCTCAATTAACTCGTTTTTATTCTCAATAACCTGCCCAAATTCCCAGGTTTTCCCATATTT
Source organism: Cyanobacteria bacterium J06633_8 (assembly GCA_039820645.1). GTDB lineage: Bacteria > Cyanobacteriota > Cyanobacteriia > Cyanobacteriales > Nostocaceae > Rivularia. The sequence continues at coordinate 121 of JBCBPQ010000165.1, forward strand.
TCAAGCAACAGTTGCAGCCCTACATCTGCAATCAAACTTTAAGATTTGGTTTATCGCTATCAATTACTATGCTGAGAATCTGTGCGATGGCGAATTGATTCAGCGACAAAAGCAACAATTGCAGAGACTATAATTAAGATTACACTCAAAGCGTTAATATCTGGTTTGACACCCGTTCTAATACGGCTAAAAATTTCCATCGGTAAAGTATTTGAACCGCTACCAGCCGTAAAACTAGCAATCAGAAAGTCATCTAAACTCAACACAAAAGCCAACAAACAGCCAGCAATAATTCCCGGCATTATTTGCGGCAATAATACTTTAACAAAAGCTTGAAAAGGCGTAGCTCCCAAATCTAATGCAGCTTCTTCTAAATGAGGATCTAAATTAGTTAATCGAGAAGAAACAACAAGACCTATATATGCCAAACAAAATACCACATGAGCGGCAATGATAGTCCACAAACTCAGACGTATGGCAAACGCCGCCAAAAATACCAAAGTTGCCACCGCGATCGCAATATCGGGAATAATCAACGGTAAATAAGATATTCCCCGATATAAACCCTTAAGAGGAAAGCGATAACGCGCTAAACCTACAGCCATCAATGTACCAAGCACCGCAGCAATAACTACAGAAGTAAAAGCAACTATCAAACTATTTTGTAAAGCCGATAGAATACGCTCATCCCCGAATAATTTTTCATACCATTCCCAGGTAAATCCTTCCCAAGCACCACTATAAGGCGATTGATTGAAACTATAAAAAGCCAGTACTGCCATAGGAAGATACATAACAACATACATAAGCAGTGAGAAAACCCCCTGCCATCCGATATGCAGTTTTTCCTTCGGTGGAGATATATTCACGTCAATAATTATTAATAAATTTTAATAAACAATTTGTTTATCAGCACTTTGATAGCATTATCTATTTTTAAAGTCAATTGTCAAGCTCTTTACTCGTAATCGTTACAAGGCTCTGCCTTGTAATGCATTTTCAGAGGCTCTGCCTCAAGTCTTGGGAAGAAGGCAAAGCCTTCATTTAATAGGTTCCCAGCCGTCTTACTGGGAACCAGCGAACCTAGTGGTAACTGATTACTGATTACTGTTAACTGATAACTGATAACTGATAACTGATTACAACTTAGTTCCGCATTCGGGACAGAAATTGTTTGCAGCACTGTTTTTAGCGCCGCAATTACTGCAATAAATAGATTCTTGAATTGCTTTTGGTGGTTGCTTGGGTAAACCAACCATTTGAGCGTTAGTCTTTCCCGGACCTACCATTGGATAGCAGTTTTCATCTTTGGTGACGTGAGCATTTATTACAACTGGGCCGTCATGAGCAATCATTTCGGCTATAGCACCTTCAAGTTGCTCTCGCTTTTCAATCACCATTCCTTTGATACCGTAAGCTTTACATAGCAATTCAATATCCGGCATTCCTACTTCCATATTGGAATTAGAATAACGCTCGCCGAAAAATGCCTGCTGCCACTGACGCACCATTCCTTGCCAACCGTTGTTAATAATTACGGTTTTGACGTTTATTCCGTACTGCGCCAGAGTTCCCAATTCTTGCAAGTTCATTTGGAAACTAGCATCACCACTAATACAAATAACTTCTTCATCGGGAAAAGCCACCTTCACACCCATTGCCGCAGGAACACCAAAACCCATCGTGCCTAAACCGGCGCTAGAAATCCAGCGACGGGGACCATTTTTGAGGAATTGCGCTGCCCACATTTGATGCTGTCCCACATCTGTAGTGCAATAAGCGTAAGGAGCTTGACGAGCAATTTCGCAGATTACTTCTTGAGGAGAAATACTATCGGCATAATGCGGTACTACTAAAGGATATTCTTCCTTCCAACGATTAATTAAGCTCAACCACTCTTGAGTTTGTTGTGGTGCTTGCTTAATATTCCTTTCTTCGCATCGACGCAGCAATTCTGTTAAAACTCTTTTGACATCCCCAACAATCGGCACTTGAGGAACGCGATTTTTACCAACTTCTGCGGGATCTATATCGATGTGAATTACCTTAGCGCGAGAAGCAAACTCATCTAATTTACCCGTTACCCTGTCATCGAATCTAGCACCAACGCAAATCAATAAATCGCAATCTGTAACTGCAAAGTTAGCATAGGCGGTACCGTGCATTCCCAACATTGACAAGGAAAGCGGATGATGTTCGTCGAAAGCTCCGATACCCATCAATGTAGTGGTAACCGGAATCGAGAATAATTCCGCTAGGTTTTTAACTTCCTCGTGAGCGCCGGAAGTAATTGCACCACCTCCCACATACAAAAGAGGACGACGACTTTCACAAATCAGTTGAATAGCTGCATTAATCTGCCGGGGATTTCCCTTCACCGTCGGACGATAACCCGGTAATTTCGCTGAACCAGGTTCTACAGGAGTGTAATCAAACTCCTCAAAAGCAACATCTTTGGGAACGTCAATTAAAACAGGTCCCGGACGACCGCTAAGGGCAATATGAAAGGCTTCCGCAACAATCCGCGCCATGTCACTAGGGTCGCGTACTACGTAGGAATGTTTGACAATTGGTAACGTAATCCCGTAAATATCAGTTTCTTGAAACGCATCCGTACCAATTGCCGCTCGCGAAACTTGTCCGGTAATCACAACCATCGGCACCGAATCCATATGAGCAGTAGCAATGCCCGTAACTAAATTGGTTGCACCAGGACCACTTGTACCAAAACAAACGCCAACTTTACCAGTAGCGCGAGCATAACCATCCGCAGCATGAGATGCACCTTGTTCGTGCCTAACTAAAATATGCTTGATGCCACCACTGGCTTCATCTCTATATAAATCGTCATAAATCGGTAAAATAGCACCACCGGGATAGCCAAAAATATGTTCAACCCCATGACGCTTCAAGCTATCAATTAACGCAAAACCGCCACTAGCACGTTGTGGAAACTTATTTGATTCGGTTAAAGAAGTTTGGGAAGAGGTAGATTCAACTTGCTGAACCCGAATTTGAGAAGACGAAGACACGGCAAACCTCAGTTAATATCGTACTTAACTTAAAAAAATCTGTAGTTGAAACTTTATTTTAATACCGGATGCACAACTTTATAAATAAGTCTATTGTCAGGAGAAATCCAAATAGCAGTGAAACCACTCATTTATGATTAAGTTAACCCACTAAGAAACATATAACCCACCAAAGTTACTCCCTTCCCGGTGAAAGATTACCTATTGGTTGGAGGGAGAGAGTGAGAGAGGGAGTGAGTGAGTGAGGGAGGAATTTTTATAGGAAATCTTAGAGCGGGATAGGAGTAATACAGTTAATGCGGTAGACCACTCACTACCTCTATAGGTTGATTTTTTATATTTAATTAGTTAAAGGTTTTTAAAAAGACTTGCATTTACATTAATTTTACGTGATTATTCGGGTATAAATAACTGCATCTACTAGCAGAAGTTTTTCCCGAGCCGAGTGTCTGAAGTTGATAGTTTGTCCAGCAGAATTCTGGAGTTATCATGACACCGAATTTAATAGTTTTATTGTCTCGCTATCCACCGTCTTATTGCTGAGTCGAGAAAGTTTGAAGTCTTATGCCGTGGAAGAGATAGCTAATCTAAATTAGCTTCATATTTACCATTTTTTTGACTAGAAGTTTCGCCAATCTCCTTGATATTTTCGCTGATTACTTGGCAGTTATTATGCGGGTAATTTAAATAATCTTTGCTCCTCATCAAACTTGTCTAAAAGCTCCCGGCTTTACAATCGCGGGTTGGTTGCGCTGAATCGCTCTCACTCTATAAGAGTGGAGTCAATACTGCTCGGATAAGGAAGGAATTCGTGAAGGCAAGCTGAGGAGACAGGGAGCCGAGGGGAAGGGGAGAACAGTTGGAACGTGAGACACCGAGGGCACAGAGCGCACAGAGCGCACAGAGCGCACCTCAGCCCCGTTTACTCCCCTCAGCAAAACCCTTTCAGTCTTAACCGAGCAGTATTGAGAGTGGAGTTACTCTTACAAAGTCCACTTGTGTGGGCTAAATATGGTGTATGTTTATTCGGATTTACCCAACCGGTAGATTTTTTGTAGGGTGCTGTACTGGACGATAATTTAACACCTATAACGTGCAGAATTTGAAATTACTGTCACGCACCATAAACCTGTAAGTCTCGTTAATTTTAACGCGCTAGAAATTCAGCAATCAACTAGCTTCGATTCGTTTCAGTTTCAATCAAATCTAGTTTTTTTAGAGGTATTCAATGGCTATTCTTTACGTTAATCAAAGTGCTACTGGAAGCAATGATGGTAGTTCTTGGGGTAATGCTTATACTGATTTACAAGCTGCGATCGCAGCAGCTTCTGCTGGGGATGAAATTTGGGTTGCTAAAGGTACTTATAAACCTGGTATAAGTCGTGAAGACAGTTTTATTCTAAAAAATCGCGTTGAGATTTACGGTGGTTTTGCTGGGATTGAAACTAGTCGGGAGCAACGAGACTTTGAGAATAACGAGACTATTCTGAGTGGAGATATCGGAACTCCTGACGATAACCGCGACAACAGTTACCATGTAGTTTTGGCAAGCAATACTAGTCCTAATACTGTTTTGGATGGCTTTACTATTACTGGAGGAAATGCTAATCAAAATTCAATAGATGATGGTGGTGGGATATCTAATATCAGTAGTAACGCGACTTTCACCAACTTAGTTATCAGGGATAATATTGCTAGAGATAACGGTGGTGGAATATATAACAGCAGTAGTAATTCCAAGTTCACCAATATCACATTTAGTAATAATTCTGCCCGAGAAGGCGGTGGAATATACAACGACTCTAGTAGCTCTATTTTGAATAATGTTAATTTCAGCGAAAATTCTGCCTCAGATGGTGCTGGAATATACAATGAAAATAGTAATCCCAATTTGACTAATGTTGATTTCAAAAATAATACTGCTAGCAGTCAAGGTGGTGGGATATACAATGACAATAGTAGTCCCAATTTAACTCATGTCAATTTTGAGGATAATTCTGCTTCAAGTGGTGGTGGAATTTACAATTTCCGAAACAGTAGCCCCAGAATAACTAATACTACGTTTAAGTTTAACTTAGCAGGCGGTGGTGATGGCGGAGCAATATACAACGTTGGTAGTAATAGTGGTACAAGTAGCAATCCAATAATTACTAATAGTCTATTCCAAGGCAATTCTAGTACCTCTAGTAGCTCTGAAGGTGGTGCAATTTATAACAGGACTTACACTAACACAACCATAAACAACAGTACTTTCACTGAAAATCAGAGCGCTAATGGTGGTGCGATATTCAGTGTAACTACTAATTCTGATTTGGCTAGACCTTCTACTACTATTAACAACAGCATTTTCTGGAATAATCAAGCAAATATCTCCGATAACGAGATTGGTGGAACAACTGCTGTAGTGAGTAACAGTATTGTCCGTGGGGGTTACCCCGGTACTGGAATTATAGATGATGACCCCTTATTTGTTGACCCAGATAACGATAATTTCCGATTACAAACAAGTTCTCCTGGAATTAACGCGGGTAATAATAATTCCCTTCCTGAGGATGTTGACGACTTAGACGATGATGCTGACACTACCGAATCAATTCCTTTTGATTTAGATGGAAATCCCCGGATTATCAACGGAACAGTTGATATGGGAGCTTATGAATTAGGACTAATTTCTAATATAGGAATTACTATCAGCAATGTTTCATTACTCGAAGGTAATAGCGGTTCCCAAAACTTTGGTTTTAATGTCAGTTTATCTAGAAGTAGTTCTGAAATTGTCACCGTAGACTATACCACCGCCGATAGTACAGCAACTGCTGGCAGCGACTATACAGCGACAACTGGAACCCTGACTTTTAATCCTGGTGAGACAAGCAAAACTATTGATGTCCCTGTAATTGGAGACACCATAGATGAAAGTGACGAAACCTTCTACGTTAATTTAAGTAACGCTAATAGGGGTGTTATTGTCGATGTTCAAGGTGTAGGAACAATTATCGACGACGATGGTACCCCACCAACCCTACCACTAGTTACTATCAGTGATGTTTCAGCCCTAGAAGGGGATAGCGGTACTAAAGACTTTACTTTTACTGTCAACTTATCAACAACCAGTACTGAAACTATAGCGCTAGAGTTTTCCACTGCGGATAGTACAGCAATTGCTGGAAGCGACTATACAGCAACTTCTGGAACTCTGAATTTTAATCCTGGTGAGACAAGCAAAACTGTTAATGTCTCAGTGATTGGAGACACGACGGTTGAAAGTGACGAAACCTTCTCGGTTAATTTGACTAACGCTACCAACGCTATTATTAGCGACACTCAAGCTATTGGAACAATTCTCAATGACGACGGAACAAGAGTTGACACTGAATTATCCCTTCTAGTTGATATTTCAGAAAGTATCGACAATCAAGAGTACAAAACCCAAATAGAAGGTTATATCGCAGCTTTCAACAATGAAAACCTTTTCAATGATTTTATTGAAGAAGGTATTAACAAACAAGTCGCGGTAAACTTAATTGTTTGGGCTGGTGAAGATCAAATTCAAGAAGTTGTTGGTTGGACATTAATTAATAGCGTCACAACTTCACAAGATTTTGCGATCGCGATTGGTAATGCTTTATTACCAGAAAGTGGTGGAAGTCGTCCTTTTGATGGTGCTACTGCTCCTGGTGATGCGATTGATTTTGCTGTTCCTCTGTTTGATTCTAACGTTTACGATGGAAGACGCTGGAAAATTGATTTATCCACTGACGGTAAATGGAATGATGGGGAGAATCCGCGAATTTCTAGAGATGAAGCTCTAGCAGAAGGGGTTGATAGTATCAACGCTATTGTTGTCAGCGATGATAACACTGTTATGGATTTCTACAGAGACAATTTGATTGGGGGAACTGGTGCGTTTGTTTCCCAAACAAATGACTTCAGCGGATTTGAACAAGGTATTTATGACAAGCTGAGTAAAGAGTTAACAGGTTTACCAATTCTTACTATCGCTGATGTTTCGTTACAAGAAGGGAATAACGGTACTACGGATTTTGTCTTCGATGTCACTCTATCCGGAACCAGAACCAGCACCGAGGATGTCACAGTAAACTTTACCACGGTAGATGGTACAGCAATTGCTGGAACGGACTATACAGCTACCAGTGGTACTCTAAATTTTGCAGCAGGTGAAACGACTCAACAAATCACAGTTTCCGTCATAGGTGAAAATCGACTTGAAATTGATGAGAATTTCTTTGTCAACTTGAGCAACGCTACTAACGCCGAAATTGGCGATAATCAAGGTGAAGGAATTATTCTCAACGATGATGAAATTTTAATCAGCAACGATAATGTTGATGAGAATAGCGATGAAGGTACAGTAGTTGGTTTATTAAGCGCTACCGACTCAGGAGACACCGAAGATCCATTCACCTTTAGATTAATAAATGACGCTGGAGGACGTTTCAAAATTGTTGGTAACGAATTACAAGTCGCTAACGGTGAACTCTTAGACTTTGAAAGCAACCAAATTCACACAATCGAAGTTGAAGCTAGCGATAGTAAATATAGCTTTGGTGAATTACCTTCTAAAACCTTTACCATTAATATCAATGATGTAAACGAAGGCCCTAGTTTTGGTGCTGTTTTCAACATCGAAGAAAATAGTTCCGAAGGTACATTTGTTGCACAACTAGGAGCAACTGACCCAGAAGGTGACACTCTCACCTATGCTATTACTTCTGGAAATATCGACCCCGATGGAGATGGTACGGCTGCTTTTGCCATTGATAGCGCTACTGGTAGAATTACAGTCGCCGATAGTGGTGATTTAGACTTTGAAACCACACCGACTTTCAATTTAAATCTAACTGTAACCGATGCAGAAGGCTTATCGGATAATGCAAGAATCACGATTAACCTTGCTGATGTAGATGAAAGTGTACCAGTAGATATTCAGAGTGCTACCTTCTCGGTACCGGAAAACAGCGAGGAGGAAACAGTGGTTGGTATTGTTCAAGCAAGCGCTTCTAGTAATGAAGCAGTCTTGTTAACTATTGAAAATCAACCTCCCACTGCTGATGATGCGATTTTCCAGCTAGAAGAAAATAGCGATGATGAAGCTGTTATTGGTACTGTTACAGCAACAGACCCAGAAAAAAAAGCTTTAAACTTTGCAATTATTTCTGGAAATCTCGATCCAGACAATGACAACAAACAAGCTTTTGCAATTGACGCTTTAACTGGTGCAATTATTGTTAACGATAGTGACGATATCGATTTTGAAACCACTCCGACTTTCAATTTGGAGGTACTAGCAACAGATCCAGGTGATTTAAGCGATACTGCTGATATTACAATCAACCTGATTGACGTACCCACGGTGGAGTTTGCTCAAGATAATAGCCAAAACGGAATATTCGCTTTAGATGGAGGAGAGAGTAAAAACCTTAAATTTACTGTTGATGAGGTAGAAACTGAGAATATTAACGAAGTTGGATTATTCATTGTCGATGATGAAAATGGCAATATTAACGGAATTGCTCCCGATTCCCCTGATTATCTCCAAGCAGCTTTAGAAAGAGCGCAAGTAATTGTCTCAGCAATTTCCGATATTCCCAGTGGATTTAACCTCGAAGATATTGAGCGCATACTGGAAGTTGACTCAAATACACGCTTCGGATTCTACATGACATCCAATGCTTCAACTGATGAAGTACTTACTGAATTACAATCAACGGGAACTACCAAATCACCAGTATTCTTCTCCAACTCTTCTAATATGCGGGTAGCTGACTTAGATGCAGACAGCTTTACTATAGAATGGTCGGAACAAGCATTCAGCAACAATTTAACTGATATAGCTTTGAATGTAGAGCTTTCTTCACAACCACCTGCTTTAGGTACTAAATTACAAAGAGAAACTCAACAAGAACTAATTGATTTAAGTGACGTAACAGATCCAGTATCGGTAAAAGTTGAAGTATATCGGGAAGCAGATCAAGATAATCTTATCGGTTTTTACCAAATTACTGATATCAGTGGTGGGATTGATACTGATGGTGATGGAGTAGCGGATATTAATCCTGGTGATGCTGAATATAAAGAAGCAGCTTTGACAAATCGGATTACAAGTTTAGATTTACTACAAACCGACAACCAACAAACAACTTCCTTCAACGGAACTTTTGATGGTGATAGTATTTTAGCTCCCTTCATAATTGTGGATGGTACTTTAGAGGAAGCACTTGACGACAATGCAGAAGTTTACTTCTCATTCTTGGGAGCAAATAGTGATGAAATAGATCACATCCGCTTACTTGGGGATAATACCTTTGGGTTTGAGGATTTAGGTGGTGATTTTGACTTTAATGATGTAATTGTAAAGATTGATATTCCCGGTGCTTAAACTTATTCCTATATCATGTCCGACAAATCACCCATAATATGTCCACAGCGAGTGGAACAAAGTGAAACGACGCATTCACCAAAGCCCTTCGGGTTTAAGTAATAAGTAATAAGTAATAAGTAATAATTTTAGCCCGTTCACGCGGAGCGTGAGGAGCAAATATGGTACTAAGCCTCGTCTTTTAAAGACGAATAAAAACCAAATTTATCATTATTTGAATCCTCTACCTTTTAGGGAGAGGTACTACTTCTTACTTCTTACTTCTTACTTACTACTTATTACTTGTGAATTGTTCTCTATTCTCTGTTGCTCACTGTTTATTCCAACCTAAAACTTTATAAATTAAACCAGATTCTAGTAATAATGAAACCAACAACATACTCAACAAAAAGTAAAATCGAAATCAAAGAACCCCTTAATATAAATTCAAAAGAATTTACTTTTAATAAGTACGAATACTACAAGCTGCTGCGTGAAAAATATCCCGTCTGCAAGGGTAGAGTTAGCGTAATGGATGCATATTTTCTTTCCCGCTACGATGACTGCGTTAAATTTCTCAAAGATCCGCGCTTTGTCCGCAACCGCACTACGGCGACGGGTGGAGGCAGATTTCCCTTCCCCATGCCCAAATCGGTGTCTTTAATGGCAAACAGCATGATTAACGAAGATGAACCCAACCACAGACGCTTACGCGATTTGGTGCATCAGGCGTTTACTAGACATTCGCTGGCAAAGATGGAAGGGCGAATTGAGCAATTAACCAACGATTTGCTTGACAAGGCAGAATCACAGGGTACGATTGACCTCAAGCAAGCTTATGCGCTACCCATTCCCGTTACAGTTATTCAAGAAATGGTAGGTGTAGCGGATGAAGATATGCCTCGATTTTACAACGGTGTGAAAGCTTTATCAGATGGTTTTTCTGGCTTGACTATGCTCCGCACGTTTTTTTGGGATATGCCGCGCTTGTCCAAATTTGTCCGCGAGCTTATCTATCGCAAACGCTCTAATCCTCAAGAAGACATTTTAACTGCACTGATTCAAGCGGAAACGGAAGGACAAAAATTGAGTGAAGATGAGTTGGTAGCTATGGTCTTTCTACTGATAATTGCTGGCTACGAAACTACCGTTTATTTAATTCTCAACAGCGTTTTAACACTCTTGCAACATCCCGACCAGTTGGCGCGTTTGCGGTCTGAGCCTGAGTTAATTAATTCAGCAGTCGAAGAAATATTGCGCTATAGAGGTCCGGTACAAGGTACGAAACCAGCCTATGCACTCGAAGATGTGACGATACACGGCGTGAAAATTCCTAAAGGGGCTGCGGTTTTCCCCCTGCTAGGGGCAGCCAATCACGACCCGGATGTGTTTGAAAATCCACAAATGTTTGACATTACACGCAGTCCCAACAAGCATCTCGGATTTGGTAGCGGTATTCATACCTGTTTGGGTGCGCCATTGGCACGGATGGAAACTAGAATCGCAATTAATAACTTGATAAAACGCAATCCTAATTTACGTCTGGCGGTAGATGCATCGGAGCTTGAATTGATAAATATGCCGCTGTGGCATCGCTATAAAAGTTTGCCCGTCGTGCTAGGTTAAGCGGTTTCTACCTCTATCTTTGTTTAACTAAGGAAAGAAAATCATGATAACTACACAAACAAATAACAAGCTAAAAATTCCTCCCGATTTAAACTCCAAAGAGTTTGCCCAAAACAAGTACGAGTACTACAAATGGCTGCGCGAAGAATCGCCTGTGTTTCATGGAAAATTCATCGTTGCAGATTCCTATGTCCTCTCGCGCTATGAGGACTGCGTGATGATGTTGAACGATTCAAGATTTATTCGCGATCGCACTACCATAACGGGTGGTAGCAAGTCATTTATCCCCTTACCGCTTCCCTCATTCATTTCTTTGCCAAAGTCTGTTGAACTAATGGCGCAAAACATGATATACGAGGATGAACCCGACCATAAGCGCCTACGTAGTTTGGTACATCAGGCATTCACGCGCAAGTCACTTTCCAAAATAAGCACCCGAATTGAGCAATTAACCAACGAGCTACTTGACAAAGCCGAAGCTAAAGGTACCGTAGACCTCAAAGAAGCTTACGCGCTTCCTATTCCCGTCACCGTCATTCAGGAAATGGTGGGCGTTGCTGACGAAGATATGTCCGAACTTTACAAAGGCATCGAAACAATAATAGATGGTTTCTCAGGCTGGCGAATCGTCCGCACGATGTTTTGGGATATGCCGCGCCTGTCTAAGTTTTTACGTAAATTAATAGAGCGCAAAAGAGATAATCCTGGTGAAGATATGCTCACTGGGCTAATTCAAGCAGAAGAAGAAGGAGAAAGCTTAAGTGAGGACGAAATCGTTGGCATGGTGTTTCTGCTAATTGGTGCTGGTTTTGAAACCACTGTACAACTAATTACCAACGGCGTGCTTACACTGCTGCAACATCCCGAACAGCTAGCACGATTGCGAAATAATCCAGACCTAATTGAGCCAGCAATCGAAGAAATTCTTCGTTTTAGCGGTCCGGTGCAATCTACAGAAGCAAATTATGCAGCCGAAGATATCACCCTACATGGTGTCACGATTCCCAAAGGTGCAACGGTTTTCCCGTTTTTAGGTGCAGCCAATCACGACCCAGCCGCGTTTGAAAATCCAGAGGTGTTTGATATTACTCGTTCCCCAAACAAGCACCTCGGTTTTGGCAGTGGAATCCATTACTGCTTAGGAGCGCCACTAGCGCGAATGGAGACGAAAATTGCAATTACTAACCTGCTGAAACGAAATCCCAATCTACGTTTAGCCGTTGACCCATCAGAGCTTGAGATACAGGCAAGACCGGGGTTTCATATGTATAAATCATTGCCAGTTATCTTGGGGTAATCAAGTTAAGCCACTTTAGGAGAATCACTGTTTAGAATTTCAAAGTTTTTTATTCACAACAAATAAACCAGGGAATCCAATGATTGAATACAAAAATAATTCCGACAATAACATCGTAGAAATAATTGTAGAAGGTAAAATCACCGAAGCGGATTTTGACCGAGTTGTTTCTCAGATGAAAGCCGATATTGAGAAGCACGGTAAACTACGTATGCTCGAAGAAATACGTAGCTTTGAGGGAATAGATCCGATTACACTTTGGAAAGATGCTCGATTTGGACTTGCCCATGTCAATGACTTTACCCATGTTGCTGTCATCGTTGAGCAAGCATGGATGCGAACTTGGAGTCAAGCTGTAGATAATGTTTTATCTGCTAAAGTAAAAGCCTTTGAACCATCTCAAATTGAAGCAGCACGGGAATGGCTAGCTAATGCTCCCGAACCCAGCCAGGATTGTAAATTTGAATATCGTAACAATCCTAACAATAATATTGTAGAAATTACCATTGAAGGTAAAATAACCGAAGCCGATTTTGACTATCTTCTTACTCAAGCCAAAGCTGACTTTAAGAAGCACGGCAAACTAAGAATTCTTGAAGAAGTTCGTAGCTTTGAGGGAATCGACCCGATGGCACTTTGGAAAGATATTCAAATGATTCCTTATGTAAAAGATGTCACCCATGCAGCGATTGTGGCTGATGCCAAATGGATGCGGACTATGGCTGAAGCGGTAAGCGCTGTCATCCCTGCCGAGATAAAAGCTTTTGAGCTATCCCAAATTCAGGAAGCACGGGAGTGGTTATTAAATGCTCCCGAACCTAACCAAGCTTCAAAGATTAAATACCGCAATAATCCCAATAATAATATTGTCGAAATCACTATAGAAGGGAAAATTACTGCCGCAGATTTTGACAAAATAATTGCTCAGTTAAAAGCTGACTTTAAGAAGCATGAAAAACTTTGCATCCTTGAAGAAATTCGCAGCTTTGAGGGAATAGATCCAATGGCACTTTGGCAAGACATTCGATTTGGACTGCCTCACGTCAACGATATTGCCCGCGTCGCGGTTGTTACCGATACTAAATGGATTCAAACATTCTCAGAGGCGATAGATAATATCTTACCTGCCCAGGTCAAAGCTTTTGAGCTATCGCAAATTGAAGCAGCGCGGAAATGGCTTGCCGATAGCTAAAGCCGCGTCGGCTTAATAAAAAAGAATACATTGGTCGCTTTTAAGTCTCATCATAAGTCGGAGATAACAAAAAGCATCTGCTTTCACTTTGCTTGCATGAAGAATTCGCGACGTAGTAACTGATGATTGCTGCTTCAACTTGTCCTCAATCAATTAAGCATGAACAATGGTTAGATATGCAGAGCAAAAAACAAATCGAACAAGTTGGATTTTCCAAACATTTCTGCTTGCTTTTTCAGTAAATCTTTCAGTACCTTTATTACCAGCCCGTGTCAAAGGAGCAGAAACCATTCGTGCTGCTATTGGTCCGGTTGAGCGCACGCTCTCGGTTAAATCTTTAGAAATCTTTGCCAAAGAAGGTAAGATAGCTAAGGATTTTAGACCTATAGCCCGTCGTCTTAATCCCGAAGCTTTGGAGCAATTTCGCTCGCTGCTGCAACAACCAATTGATATGAATGCAGTTCGCGTTTCTCAAGTTACCTACACTCCAATGGGAGAAGAATTTCTCAAACGCTTGGGGAGACTTATCCGGACGGAAACAGGACAAAATGGTTTGTATGCGATTCGAGCGGCTGCGATATTAGCAGCTGACGCTCCAGAAGATATGACCCTTTTATCGATAATGCGCTATTTCCCAACCAAAAGTATTCGCATCGATGTAGATGCAACTCTTGCTTTAGCGCGACAGATATCATTATTTACTGACTATCGCGATGCTGCTTTAAATGCAATCTCTATTGAAGCAGAACGAGCGATTGCTGTAGAACGTTCCATCGACTTCAGTCAACGTCCTAATCTCCAACAACTTGGCAGCTACCAAGTACAGAAGCGAGAATTAATTCTTACCGATTCTAGCCGTACCGACCCAAGAGGAGGAAAACGAGAGTTTCCAGTAGATATTTATTTACCTCAATCTAGCTCTCAACCTGCCCCAGTAGTGGTTTTTTCTCATGGTTTGTCATTAAATAGAGCTTATTTTAACGTACTTGCAAAACACTTAGCATCTCACGGATTTGTAAGTGTTGTACCAGAGCATATTGGCAGTAACGCAGCAATCAGCAAAGCCTTTCTAGAAGGTTTTTATTATGGTAAAACCGAACAATTTCCATTTATCAATCGCCCTCTAGATATTACATTTACTTTAGATGAACTAGAACGACTCTCTCGTCAAGACCCAAGACTTACAAATCGGATGAATTTAGAAAGAGTGGGTATCATTGGTCATTCTTTTGGTGGTTATACTGCACTAGCACTGGCTTCGGGCAAAATTAATCATCCTCGTCTTTCTAAAACTTGTGCTAGAGAAAAGCCAACCTTGAATTTATCTTTAATATTGCAATGTCGCGCTCTTGAATTACCCGCAGCTAGCAAAAACATAAACTTGCAAGATTCTCGGATAGTTGCAGCTATAGCAATAAATCCTGTTTCAAGTGCAGTTTTAGGATTAGAAAGTCTCCGTCAAATAAAAATCCCGGTGATGATGGTACAGGGAAGCCATGATTTTGTCACTCCAATGGTGCAAGAGCAGCTTCATCCTTTCATCTGGTTGACAACTGCTGAAAAATATTTGGTAACTATGAATCCTGGCGGTCATGATTCTGCCAATCAAACACAAATCAATCAATCCGCTTTATATAACAGCGCTTTGCAAGGAGCAAATACAGACTTAGGAAGTAAATATACTCGCGCTTTGAGCCTCGCCTTCATGCAGGTACATTTGAACCAGATGCCCGAATATAAACCTTATTTGAGTGCTACTTATGCAAATTACATGAGCAAAAAACCCCTTGCAGTTAACTTAGTATATTCTTTAACAGCAAAAGAGTTAGAAAATTCATTTAAAAGAACTCCTCCACTTCCTATTATTCCTAAATCTATTAATACTTATAAATCAAAATAAGTTCAAAAAAATAAACAATATTGCTTAATAATTGGCTAGTAATAGTATTACTATTACAATGTTTTTGCGTGCCTATTTTTAATAAAATAAAGTGACAACACCGGCAGAAATAATTTAACTATTTCATTTCAAAAGTTATTTTTAATTTAAATGTATATCAATTTGCTAGGCTTACGAGGATAAGGAATGTATAATCGCTTCGGGTCATCAGATAGGTTAATTACGCAGTCTTCGGCGATAAAACACAACTGAATCTTTAAGCCGTAATTTTATTGTCGCGCTCAATTTATATTGTTAACTATTAGCTGGTTAAGCGAAACCGAAGGCTTCAATGTAATTGCCCATCACAACATACAATCAGGCAAAAAATCTGCATCTCAATAAACGCAATCTTTTTGAATTAAATTCATCCCTAATTAATAGAAATGAACTCATCCCTAATTAACGGAATTGCAAGCGGCGTACCAAACAAAATTCTACAGTACTTTGGGCGCGTAGTAACAGCGAAGGCGAAGTTACCTTTGAATATTCTACTGATGCTAACTTCAGTACAATTGCAGGAACAGAAAAAGCAAACGTTACCGATACCAACGTCCCTGTCAAAGTTGAGATTGAAGGTTTAACAGCAGGAACCGAATATTACTACCGTGTAACTGATGCGAATGGAGATACAGCAGTCGGTGAATTTCA
>JBCBPQ010000166.1:0-16057 GCA_039820645.1 Cyanobacteria bacterium J06633_8
AGAGATACCCGGTTACGCAGAGATGCGACCGCAGACATGGTGAAAAATAACCAGTTATGTCTGTTAATCTAGATTAACAGACATAACTGGTTATTTTTCACCATGTCTGCGGTCGCATCTCTGCGTAACCGGGTATCTCTGCATTTCCTGTTTCATCCATCTGGTTACATCCTTGCGTTGGCTGTGATGCTTACTTTGTATAGGTTATAGCTACTGGTTCATTTCGCTTAACTAGATGCAGTCCCTTATGACAAATAGCTACTGGTTACATAGTACAATCAAATAAATAACTAGTTAGTTTTTGTAGTGTCTAGTTATGATTGCCCTAACTAGTTATGTCGCGTGCGACATGCAAATAAATGTTAAGACATTGAGGAAAAATTCACGTATCGTGTATACCCATGCTTCATTATTCAGTTTTTCGAGATATACGAAATTTGATTATTTAGATATTCGATTGTTCGGTATATATGATTTTTGTTTACCTGGTTTATTCATTTGTTCGAGATTTACTGTTCACTCTTTATTCGATTATTCGATACGAACGAATTATATTTAGATCATCTTATTCGGCTGTTCGAGATACATGAACTTTGCTTTGCCTGTTTGGTTCAATTATTCGAGATATATGAACTCTTTTCCTGTAGATAACACTCAGCAGTCGCGCCTGCCGATTTCAAACTGTATAACTAAAGCTTAGTTGCCAACCAAAAATAAGCAGCACAAAAATCTTGCTGTTTGAAACGTTTTTAAACGGCAAGCAAAAAGTTAGCGCTACATCAGGCACAGAAGAAAAAGCCAAACAAAAGTAGGCGTTACAGTGCAACGCTTTTCCGCCCTATTTAAGCTAGTACCAGATACCGCCACCTACATCCACCGAGTTCGCCAGCTTTCACCAACATTATTCCCTCGACTAGTTTCTCTGGTTTTTACTATGCTTGCTGGAAAGTGCATAGCTACTCCGCCTCTTATGCATATTGACGTTTTTCCCTCCCCTTAAGGGATTGGGTTAGTAACGCCCAGACTCTTTGGTAATAGATGCAATTAACCTAACCGCCTTGAATTTTTCAAACCGTTCGACACTTTCTAATCGCCTTTACTCGCGGAGAATTACGCAAGAGTCAGTTATCGAAACCTGTACGCATTAAGTGTTTTACAGCCATCCTCCACACAGGCAACCGGGTGTGGAACCTTACGCCGTCTATGATTATCCCACAAAAGCAGTAATTATCTAAAAATATGTGATGGTTATGTTCATACGTAATTTAAATAATACAAAGTAAAATAGTATTTTTATGTAAGATTTTTCTCAAGAATCATCAACTAAAAAGGTTTTATATAAATGCGCTGAAGTTGAGTTGCAGTAAGCCGAACAGCGGAGACAAAACTTAGATATTTCTTTATATAATAATGGAACTTCTGTCTCCGAGAATAAGCCAGATAGAGTGATATATTTTATGTTTGGGTAACGCTCCCCAGGAATAGCTCAACTGCCATTTTTTCGTCCTAAGAAATCCGGGCGATCTCCCATACCCAGCCCAGCGCTATGATATTTTTTTCAGAATTTCTGACAAATTTACTTCTTGCTTTTCAACTGGTTTCGGCTCCAGATTAAAACTAAAATTCATCTGAGAAGGTTGGTTTATTTCAAATGAGGGAGTCACGTCAAGTTTATGGGCTATGACTCGAATTATGCTGGGAATAGCATAATATTCATGTTCCTCCAGCCCTACCCACTTTCCAACTAATTGCGCTGCTTTGAGTTTGCTGGCATCTGAAGAATAAGGATTCTTCAAGCATTCCTCTACACCAGAAATTGCACTTTCAGTAAGATTTAGTAATCGCACAGCAAGGCGTTGAGGTATATTAACTGCTACGCTTTGGCTTGACTGTGCGACCGCAATTTTTTCTAATGCGGAAACGGGTTCCGTTACTTCTGCTTCGGGGTCGGCTAAATTGGTAACAACAACGTTCTCTTTCTCGAATAACTTAATCCATCGTTGGGCAGTTCTTATATTTACGTCACATTCTACAGATATTTCCTTTGTAGACTTCCCTTTCTGATAAAGTTGTCTAGCAAAATTTTTATCTTTTTTAATTACCGCCATCTCATTATTTTTGTCGCCTTACTAGTATATTTTGTCGCTTTAGTCGCAAAGCGACAAGTATAAGAAAATGCGACACGGGAGTAACGACACAAAGCACTTCTTTATTGTCGTAATATTCAGCATATAGTTACTTTTTTTTTAAACCAACCACCAAGAAGTTCGTTTCAGATTCCCGAATGGTTAGCAAGTAATCTGCTGCTTTGCTCCTTTGGTGCGTCGGCAATTTTTTCAAGCGCGGGAATAGGCTGAATAACTTCGGCTTCTGGGTCAGCTAAGTTGGTGACAATAACACTCTCTCCCTGAAATGATTTAACCCAACGTTGGGCGGTTCTAACGTTTACTCCACATTCTACAGATATTTCCTTCGTAGACTTACCTTCTTGGTAAAGTTGTCTAGCGAAATTTTTATCTTTTTTAGTTACCGTCATCTTATGATTTTTGTCGCTGCACTAGTATATTTTGTCGCTTTAGTCGCAAGGTTACAAGCATAAGAAAAATGCGACACCGAGACAACGAAATTTTACCAGTACAACCGCAAGAATATGGCATTTACAACCCAGAATTAGAAGCAAAGTAGAACCAAAGTAGATTAGAAGTAGCTAGAAAAAATCAGAAATAATTAGTATATTGTGTGTCGTTAAATTTCGTATATACCCGGAAATGCTTACCTAGTAGCCCATTACGCATTTTCCCTAAATCATAAATGCGACACCGCGACATAAAGTACTTCTTTTATTCTCGTATTCTTGCGTATATGGCTACTTTTTTTAAAATCAACCATCTGTAATTATTCGCAATTCCCCACTACCCATTGCCTAATTTGATGGCGCTTCATTTCCGGTAGCTGTCGCGCTGCCAGCTTCAACACCGGAACCGGGATTTTAGTTTTTCTCAATTCAGCTAACATCTGTGGGGTATCGCAGTATTCCAGCATGGAAGCGACATCAGCAATACTATCTGGCTTGTACCATTCGGCATCTAAATACTGAGATGGCTGTATATTATTAATCTCAGTGGGTGGCACTTCTGCATTATCTTCTATATATATAACGGGTAAAGGTGCCACCATCTCGGATTGGCTATGAGTTAAAGTATCTGCATACTGAGATACTTGTATATCTTTATCCATCGGTTGGTGGCATTCTTGGCTTTTATTTATATATATAGAATGCGAGAATGCCACCATCTCGGACTGGCTATGAGTTAAAGCATCTACATACTGAGACGGTTGTATATTATTAATCTCAGTGGGTGGCATTTCTTCCTTTTGTTTATATATATCAGAATGCGAGAATGCCACCATCTCGGACTGGCTATGAGTTAATTGTTGTTCTAATAGTCGCTTGCTTAGTTCGGCTTGGTGCTGTTGTTCCCATTCTTTGGCTTTAAGCTTGGCTTCAGATGCTTTATCAGCGCTGGCTTTGAGTGAAATTTCTTGAGATGCTGTAATAGTTGCCTCGGCTTTACGAGTCAAACAATTGTCAATATCTGGAAGATAATCTTTGACTTTTTCGGGAATATTAACGCTGTAAAGACGATTAGCTTTACTTTTCTTACAAAGTTTTGCTTCTAGCCCAAAGAAGTCTAAGAATCTGTCAACCATATTTTTTACGTATCGCAAGCTTTGGGGGCTACCGTCCGAGTTAAGCGTTCTTTTGGCTCTGGGAATACCAATTAAATCAAACCATTCGGACTCATCGTAGTATTTATCAACAATCTCTCGTAACCAAACATCTTGGCTACTAAACACGTTTCTCGTAATTATTTCTCCTACTCCTAATAACTTAAGTGCTTCTAATTTTGTGCTTGTGGCTTTCCAGACATCTTTATATTGGAACCCATTTTCAAAATTGAATTTTTTCTCAGATTTAAAAACCGCGCTACTTAGTTCGTTGTCTTGAAGCTGCTTAAATCGCCATCGCTTATCTATAAATTGTTGTTGGTCTAATAAAACAGTTTTGATAAAATCAGCATTCCAAGATTGCGTGTCTTCAATTCCCGGTAACTTATGCCTTAACCGTGCTTTGCGGATTTTACATTTAACATCATAATTTACGTCCTGCTTGCTTAACTCTTGGGCTTGTTCAAAATCAATATCCTCCGAATTGTAGATTTTTTCAGCTTCGCGCTTCATTACCTCCTCTTTAGTTGCTTTGAGTTCCTTATAATGTTTGTCGCTGGCTGAATCTACAAGGTCAATTACCCGGTGTCCTGCTTGGGTCAACGCGGTTTTTAAACAAATTTTGAGGTTGGAATGCTCGTATTTTAAATTTTTAGCGTCCTTCAAAGATTCAATAAACCACGGGTCTGTCGCTGCTTTGTTGCCGATTTCATCAAACATATCCCGAACATAATCGCTATCAACCAACTCGCCATCCGCTTGCATTGCTTTGGCTAATAGTAAATCGATTCGCTGTTTTATAACTTCCTTTACTTTCTTGATGGCATAGGGACAAGGATTAGAGGTCATATTCACAAATTCGGGACAAGCTACAAATATTGGTACATTCGTATCTCGTAACCGCGACGACAACTGAGTTAAAGTATTAACCCCAACGGTTCCCCTAATGTCAAAACAAACCACATCAAAATAGTTGAATAAATCAATTGATAGACCGCTTTCACCAGAAGGACTAATGCTTAAAGAATCAAGTTGGAGAGTAGTAATAAACTTTTTCGGAGCATCTTGTAATTGCTTAGAGAGTTCGTCATGAGACGTTTTACCGTCTAATCTGTAGTGTTTATGACCGCTTTTAGTAAGAATTTCATCAGCTACCTCACAGCTTCTCTGGCTATCGCTAATCCAAAGAACTTTATTTGCTGCTTTGGCTTTAACTATTAATTGACTAGGTAAAAACTTAGAAACAGATGTAAATTCTTTCTCGCTGCTAGCAGTTTCTAAAAAGTAGAAAGTTCTGGGGTCTGGGGGATATTCGCTGTCTAATACCTTAACCCGTTTATGTGGAAATAATTGCTTAATAAAATCAACTTCTCTATCAGAAAGATTAGCATCCATCATGATAGAAAATTGAGAATTATTAATAGTATTAGTAACCCATTCTATTGCTTGCTGTTGCCTACCCTTTAAAGTACCCCCACCTTTTAAATGACCCAGTACCGAACATATTTCATCATGAATTAAATTGTAATTGGGATTGCGGTCAGTTATCGCATTAAACTTAAAGAAACTATCAGCACATCCACCCCACAATTTAATACTTTCATCCTGTGCAAAATTGACATAATTTCCTTGAATAACTTCTACAGTATCTTTGATATGTAGGGCATTTAATCCCATGTTATTCGCTCTGGCTATCGTATTATTCAACAACGAATTACGATACCCTACCAGCAAAGAAACAGTATTTAACTGCTTAAGGAACTCAATTAAAGCCTGTGTTTTACCACCACCTAAAGCTTTGCGAATTAATAATATATCGCAGTCATTCTGTATCCCAGATGGAATATTTAACCACTGCTCATGTTGTTTAATATCAGCGGTTAGTTTAACTCTATTATTTGCCCAACTTTGATATTGATTGGATGTAATTACTTCCTGATATTTCTTGATAAAAAAGTCAAGTTGTAACCAACGTACTCGTAATAAATCTTCTCTTTTTATCTCGTCAATATCGCCTCGTAACTTGTGTATTTGATTCCAATCTAATACTTTAATTTCTGAGTTATTAAAGTTGGTTTCAAGCCAATCAAAATTATCTAATAACTTCTGTTTTACCTGCTGATTTAAAGCCCATCCTGCATCAGGAATAACTATTATCGGAAGATGACCGTATTTATCAAAAGCCTGCTTGATGTACTTTTCTAGCAATTTGGGACTAGACAACGACTGACCTCCAGCCGCGCCTATAGTGACGAGATTTAACCGCTGGCTGACAAAATATGGTTTTGCTCCCGTGCCTTCACATACTGCAATTCCGAATGGCTTATCACCGGTTGGATGAAATACAGCTAACGGGTTTTCATGCTCTGGCTGTAACTTTAACGTTGCATTTTGGGGAGTGCTTAACCAGCGGTAGCGGTTCCCGTCTTCTGGGTTATGAAGTCGCACCTGTAACCCGGTAATATGTCCGGATATGCTGCGTAAAGGGCATAGATAGCCATCACCACGAACAACTAAGGATTTACCATCATTCCCTATCCCCGGCAATCGCTTATCGTATTCCTTGGCTAATTTCTGGTACTTTCTGACGGACTTAAAACCGCAATTTGTAATTTCTTTATCGGTAAACCCGCGCCGTCTGAGGTCGGTAATTGTCGCGGGTTCCAATTTTAGTTGATCCAGAATTTCTGAATAAAGTTTGTGGCGTTCCTCTACCGACAAAGCGCGTTTTTGCTCCTTTAATCGGATTTCCTTGCTTCGCTGTTTGTTGCGTTGTTGTCTTCTGGCTTGTTTGGCTCGCCATTTTTCCCGCTGCTCCTCCGACCAATCGCGGGAATTATCGTTTTTGAATATTGCCCAAAACCCATCTTTGGAATGGCTTACACATTTAAACTCGCCTACAACACCAAATTTTTTAATGGATGAATGTTTGGCACAAAACCAAGCTTCATCCTCCGTGGCGTGTCTGTCTCGCCCTGTAGTGTCGCCACAAACGGGGCAAGGGTTATTTACGGTCGTAGGGATTAGCTTTTGGCTGTAGCTCATCTCGCTGCCTCCCCATCTGCTTCAGTGGATGTAGGAAGATAGCTATCTAGAATTCCCCTTATATGCTGCAATCCTTGCTCTGGCTTGCTTTCATTCAGTGAGAACAAAGCAGCGTCGCACTTGCCACACTTGCAAAATCCGGCATCATCTTCATATCTGATAATGATAAGCCCGCGCTCGTAATTGCAGTACGGGCAATGCTTTGAGAGATTTATACTTCCTTGACTGTAGGGATAGCGTATCTTCGGCTTCTGCGAATATTGATTATTTTGGTAATTTCTACTATAATTGTCGTAGAAATTTTGATTGAAGTGCCGTTTTCCTAGCTGGGGGGCGGCATTTTGCATGTTTAGGGACTCCTCGTTTCAAATCCCCCTGTAGCTGTAACTGCTAACGCACTCACCTTTTCGCAAGTAGAAGTGGTACTCTGTAAGTAATTTAAAGTTTTTAGGATTTTGGTTTAATCCTTTTGTGGATTGCTGCCGGGTGGTACCGGGGGCTTTACAGTCTACAGAGGGTTATTCCATTTTTTTTAGGTAATCGCGATTCAATCGCCCTGAGAAGTAGCTTACATCACTTTTTCGCTGTTTCTTGAATTGTGTTTTTAAAAAAAAAATCGAACCACATATACTGATAAAACGCGAGTAATATTATTTACCAATTAACTGCTTGAGTAATATCGCGCCCTCTATTTTGGTAGCAGGGAAGCGCAAACTTCTGGTTTTCCTCATCAATGGCTTTTTGGCTCTTTAGCATCCAATCTGCAACTACCTTTGGGCTACAGCCCGATAAATTCCTCAAAGCACGATTATTGATGAGCCACATTTGAGTAGTATCAGGACTAACTTTTTGATTGTGATTTACAATCGCATGGAAGCACCGCTTTAGTTTCTCTTCAGAAGCATCCTTAGACTTATGCTTTTTTAATTGCTGACTTGGCATACATTCCCAATCAATATCATTTTGATTGACTCCGAAACCATGTGATTTTGAAGTAAACTTACCTTGTTTTCTTTGCCGAAGTTTCAAGTTTATATCTAGATAAAAATTGGAATAATGTTTATCATCTTTTATTTTTCTAGTAAGTTTTTTGTTCTCTATTAAATATCTTTCAAAGTGATTATAATAAAAATTTTTATCACTTCGCGATAATTTTTTTGCTAAAGCTTTTATATGACCAAAGGTCAAAAAATGCTCCTCATTGTCTAAAATTTGATTTTTCTTTTTCTTTTTTCTTTTTTCT
This sequence comes from Cyanobacteria bacterium J06633_8, assembly GCA_039820645.1. Lineage (GTDB taxonomy): Bacteria > Cyanobacteriota > Cyanobacteriia > Cyanobacteriales > Nostocaceae > Rivularia. Next base: position 8,018 of record JBCBPQ010000166.1, read on the forward strand.
TTTTTATTTGGTGACTCTCCATTATAATAAGCTTCAATTTCTCTCATAGTATCTTCATAATCCCTTATCTTTTTTTTGCAAATATTTCCAGTCGCTTCTACAGTAGGTTTTTTATGAAGAAAGCCATTATTTTTAAATTCGTTTATAATACTTGCATAACTTGAAGCAAACCATATTTGAGGTGCAGAAAGGTTTCTTAAGTAGCTTACGCCATCTTCTTTAAGTTTCCTAAGAACATTTTCTATCAATTCTAAATTATTTACTTGAATTAAAGACATATATTGGGTGAATTTAAATGGTTCCTCGTTTAATATTTCATGTTCGTATTTTTCAATGTGTAATGGCATCCATAAAGCAGTAATCATACACACTTTTCTATACATCATAAACATTTGATTTGATCCACCTTTTTCTACATATTCTTTGGTCAATCCGAAATAAGTTAATGCATAATCAGGTAATCGCATATAGCAATATATATATTCGCTAAGGCTTTTTGGTGATATATCTATACTTTCATTAGTGTGGTTTTTTATGGTTTCATTCTTAAAATGTATATAATCTTCTTTATTAGGTGGTATAGTAATGGCAACATCAAGCATTAGAAGTGAATTGTTTTCCATAATTCAAATTTAAATAAAATAAAAAGATCGAAGAGAAGTTACAGCTTCTCTTTTTTAGTGCTTGTATAAAATTTTATCTTTTATTTTAAGAAGTGAAATATAATTTTTGCTGACGGTATGTATCAAAACAGCATAGAAAAAAGTAAGAATAAGGAATTCATTTATAATCGACCGCAAGCCCAAGCCTACAGCCGATTTAAGCACCATAAGGGAAAGTAAGAAAAGCTGTTTTAAGGTAAATCGTTAGAAGTCAGATAGTGAGGGAAAAATTAGAACCGAAGCTGGGACACTATGGTGCTGGGTTCCCCGTACATATTTGACAGGTTTTTAAGAGTTTTCACTTGAGTAGCTAATTTTTCTTGCGGTAAACATCTTTACGGTGACTTACTTTTACGACACTAATTAGCAAAATATCATCAAAAATATCGTACAAAACGCGATAACTACCTGCTCGAATACGATAGCTTTCTGAGTTTGTTAGCTTAACAACCCCGTCAGGTCTTGGATTGTTGGCTAATTCGTCAATTTTGGCTCGGATTCGCGTTTGTTCTTCTTTTGGCAGCTTCTTGAGTTGTTTTGATGCCCTGGTGGTAAATTCGATTTGATATTCATTCACTGGCTAATTCTTGCTTGAGTTGTTCCCAAGGGATAGAGCCATTTTTTTTAATATCCTCCCGACCTTCTTGTATTGCTTTGATGTCTTCTTGGTCTTCTGCCTTGCGAATGTCTAGAAGTTCTATAACATCTTCTAGCGTGTCTTCATAGGCTTCCTCCAGTCGTTCGTGAACTGCCTTAAGTAATTCTTGTCTTCTGGCTGTAACTTCCATTTGCTAATCTCCTTTTATTAGTCACGCAGCCCCCTTGTCTTTGTCAGATGAAGGGGAATCATTTTGCTGTTGATGCTCCCGCACAGCTTGGCTTAACAAATAAGCTGTGAGATTTGCTAATGGTCTTTCTTCCCTTTCTGCCCATTCTGAAAGGTAACTAAAAACATCTTCTGACACGGTAACTGTGATTCGCGGTCGCCCCATTAATTTAGAACTATTTGCTGTGTATAGCATTAATATTACTCTCCAAACATATTTAAGTGTTGTTTTGCACTGATTGCACTATTGAAGCTTAAAGAAGCAATTGCACTTATGATGCTAACAGTGCTATCTTATCACCATATAAAAAACGCACAACCCTTGTTGCACGGGAACCCTATCCAATTCCCGCGCTAAATCTGTACGCCTATTCAAGAAAACCAATGATTAAAAAACTGAACCCACTGCAATCGCTCCGAGCGTTAATCTTCCGCTTCCGCACTCGAAACGATGTTTATCTTAATGAGTCAAAGTACTGCTACCACTGCCATAGAAACGTAGATTTTGACCGCGCTTTTAATTGCGAACTAAACAATCCGAAAAGTTGTCCTATGGATGCTATTCCCATGTAAATTTTTATGAAGGGAATAACCGAACATACTCCCCTCATAGATGTGTCTAACGCCGCAAAACGATAAACAACACAAGGATTTTACCAAGATGCCCAGAAGAAAGGAACCTGGAAGTTTAACCGGCTCAAAGCGAGTCAAACAAGAGAAAGCAGCAACCGCTGGTAGTCGCGCTAAAAAGATGGCAGAAAGCGCGGGAACCGCATTAAAAGACGCGGCTAAATCAACAATTTCCAGTACCGGACAATCCGCAATCAATATCGCTGCTACTGCTGTCAGTTCCACAGCAAACGCTACCACCACAGCAGTATCTAACGCTAAACAAGCTGTTACCGATGGCATCCAAGCCCGTAACGCGCTAGTAGGTGAGAAAGGCTACAGCGGTAAACTTTCCCAAACAACAACCAACAGCGACCCCTATGGGGGCTTATCGCTCCCAGAATTAAATTTAAGCAGCCTTATCCCCACGGATCTACTAAATCCCTCTGGGTTACCAGAATGCAGCCACGAACAGCTAAATCAAGGGCTATCCCAGTACGCCAGTGCGAGCCGTGCTATGCAGCTTTACCAAGCTGGCTACAAGTACATTGCCGATGTCGGTAAAGTTAAGCAGCAGTCCCATAAAGCCCAATCTTCAATCATTAAGGGAGTGACTGAGGAAATCAAAGTACAGCATTCGGTCGTTGAAAATGACGTAGCGAATATTGAATTAGAACAGAAATTAGAAAAGCGTAACCAAGCAGAAGAAACATTAAAACAAGAGCAAATTAAAACTGTAGCTGCTATCAATGAAACTGAACAATTACGTCAGAAGTTAGAAGCACAGGAAGATAAGAGAGAAGCAGAAATACAGCGAATAATTGCCCAAACTAACCAGATATCCCAGAAATATCTACAAGATTCTATTCAAGGGATAGCAGTATAAAGCAAAATGGGGGCTAGCATTCCCCCACACTACCAATATTTGATTAAGTAGTAAAAGTTTATCATGATTACTTTAAATAGTCTCAAAAACCGCTTATTACTAGCAAGTTTAAGCGGTAGTTTGATATTTTCTATTCTGGCTTTAATTCTCCCTGACGAACAAATAAAGCAGAATTTAAAATTGGGGATAGCTTGCTTTTTTGGTGCTGGCTTTATTGCTGAATATTGCGGTACCAAGTATTTACGAGAGATTGATAAGTTAGAATCCAAAAATAATAAATTACTGCAAGATAAAGATAAATCAATTCGTCAGTTTGAGCAAGACATTAAAAGTAAACAAGTCAGAATTGAAAAATTAACTACTGCTACTAACGACCTAAAAGCACAGCTAGAATGCATAAATAAAGCAGCATCCGATAAGCAGTTAGAGATTATCAAGCAACAGCAAATAGTTAGGGAATTAAATCAAAAACTAGAATCAATTGGGGAGTTTACCGCATCTGAGAAACACCGAATTGTTAGGGATTGCTATAAACATCAAATTAAGAAAGTAGATTGTTTAATTAATTCCCTGAGTAGGAGATACCCCGCTATTTCTGAAGAAATTGATAATTTAGCGGTAGAGGTCGATAAGTTCCGGAACTATTACCTACAGAAGATTGACGAGTACGAATCAATTAATGATTTTGATGACTTGTTAGATATTGGCTTGGAGTTGCAAGAAAAAATCATTGATAGGTCGGTTGATTTACGAGTTAAAGCGCAATCAGTTGTTATTAATTATCTGTCAGATATTGTGATTGACTCGGTTCCATTAAATGAATACGAGCAATTCATTACAGATTTAGCAACAAAAGCCAAACAGGAAATAATCGAATTAAACCAATTCCATGAGGGGAATAAAAAAGCAATCGCTTCTGAGTGGATAGCCAGCAATCAAGAAATGGTTAACCGTTACCAAACTGAATATACCGATACTTTAGATACTGCTAAATATGCCGTTTATAAGATGGAGGAATTGAATAAGCACATCCTTAATTTAGAAAATCAGCTATTAGAATCTAGAAAACCTAACCGCTTCCCCGGTACTACAGAACAAGCCAGAGTAGGTAATAGTTTAATTGACTATTATTACAAATTAAATTACTGTCTTGATGCCCTACAGTGGTCAACTGATGATACTGGCTATAAGCTGTGTTTTTCTATTAGTAGAAACGGTAGATATTTTATTGATTGCGATACTTTAAACGACAATACCACCGATAAGATAAAAGAATTATCTGGTGCTTTAAATAAACCGAAGTTTGAGTATAACAATCGCGGTGGTAATGTTACGCTCTACATCCAAACAAGGCATAAGAAAAAAGCAACGGTTGAGGAAGATTCTAGGTTATGGAAACCAGCAAGTAGCTGGGAGAAAATTGTTAGTAAGTGGTCAAGGGTAAGAATTACTGGTGGTAGCGAGTCGGGTAAATCTCCCACTGCTGAAAATTTAGTAGTAGCTATCCTACGGAACCGACCGGGAACGGTTAAGTTATTCAACCCACAGCACAATTCCACAAAAAACCATTGGGGTATTCCCGTTGCTGGTGTTAGTCATAAGGACAGTGAGAAAGGTATTGCACAATTGGCTCAAAAAATTGATTCCCGGTCAAATGGTGATGATTCAAAGGATAATTTTGAACTGCATATCTTTGATGAAATTGATTCAACCATGAGTCACACCAAAGGTAAAAAGATTGTGATTGGTGATAACGTCAACTTCATTATCAAACAAGCCAGTCACCAGAACTTAGGTGTGGTGTTTATCGGTCAAAATGCCAACGTGAGCGAGTATCCCGGTATGTCCCGTTCTGACTGGAATAGCGCGGTTAACCTCCATATTGGGGCTAACTGCTACGATGCAATAGAAAATAGTAACCAGTTCACCACAGAACAGCAGAATAAGTTAAAGCTAATTGCAGACAAGCTTACAGCTTATTGTGAGAGTAAAAACAGCGAGCTAGGACTAGATAATAGTGATGCAGAGTCTTATCGTTTTGGCTTTGTAGTGGAACCCGGTAAGAAACCGTATTTTATTAGCCTACCAAGCTTTGGTAGTTATAAATTTGACGAAAGTACCCTGTTGGGATTGTCTAGTGGGAACCATCCCCCGTCTGTTCCCACGTCTCCCACAGTGACGCTAGAAGCACCACACAGCAAGGCATCTAAAAATGGGAAATCCCCACGGGAATCGGCTACATGCCCTCACTGTCAAACTCCCACATCTAGCGTTCATCAGAAAATAGAAGGCAAAATAAGATACAAGTGTGTCAACAGTGATTGTAGAAAGACATTTACTGTTAAAAAGCAATAACAAGTAGTTCTTAAATAGCCTAACTAGTTATTGACGTTAGCTAACTAGTTAGGTTATATTATAACCAGTTAAATAAATCTATAACTGGTAATTCGGAGTATTAGAAAATGTCTAAAGCAGTGCAGGAAAAGGTAAACGAGCTATTTGAATCTACTAAAAACCTAAAAACCTTTGAGGAAATGCAGCCTTACTGTGATGACTTTAATAGCTGGATTATGGAAAACACCACATACAGTCAGAAGTCACTAGGGACAGTACTTTCCCGCGCTGGCTTGTACAAGAAGTTCAAAAGTCTGAAGCTAGAGCAGGAAGTTAACGCGGTTCCGGTTCCAAAATTTGATAAGGACGGTAATCAAGTCGCAACTGAATTAAAGCACTACGTTCTTACCCAATGTGGTTTAACTAAAAATGATTGGACTGATAGAAACACCACTACACGCGCTACAGACCGCTTAAGCAACGGCAATGAAATTGACCCCAATCAATATTTAGAAGTTGTCGGTAAACTGCTTTCTAGTGATGACCCACACGAGTTAGCAGTAGGGCTAATTGCTAGCACCGGACGTAGACCACACGAAATATTAGCTCGTGCTAAGTTCACCCCAATAGAAGGGGAAGACTATCAAGTAATGTTTGAGGGGCAAGGTAAGAAACGAGGTGAAAAACCAGTATTTAAAATCGCTACTCTCTACCCTGCTGAATACATCATCAAAATCCATACTCAGTTGCTTAAGGAACCAAGCACCAAAGCACTACTAAAAGAAGTAAAAGCAGAATTCCCAAAAGATACAGTTGCTCAAAATCGTAGAATTGATTCCCGCCGCAATGGTTCTGTAAACCGCGTTGTACGTGCCTATTTTGGGGATAAAGATGACTCTACCCCGGTTCTAGCAATCAGACATGGTGAGGAGCAAGATAACTGCAAAGCGCTAAGGGCTGCTTATGCTGCACTGGCTACAGAACGCGATTGTCCCAAGTCTGTAGGGGAAAAGATGTTACACGCGGCTCGGTTATTAGGTCACTATGTAGGTGAAAAGCCTACCGATAGCAGTTTACGTCAAACAGTTACTACCCTTGGCTACCTTGATTACTACACAACAAAGCCCGTACCATTCCCATCCAATTTTGTAGAAGATAAGGAGCCAAAAACTAATGTAAGAGTATTTCTTAATGACCTAAAAACTATCAAGGAATTACAAGAAAAATGGGAACTACCCAACCAACAAACCACAGTTAAAAACTTGATTGAATTAGCTCAAAAAGCTAAAGAGTTAGAAGAAAAGTTATTAGATACTCAAGCAAAATTAGAAGAATTTAAAAACCAACAATTAAAAGAAACGGATACAGAAACAATGGAAAATTTAGAATCAACAATTAGCCGTATTTTGGATGAAAAGTTATCTCAATATTTGCCCCAATTGCAGCAAAATGAATCAACTTCTACTAACAGTAAAGCTACTAAATCTAAGCCATCTGAAGATGATACAGACTGGGAATCAATGAGTAGTGAGGAATTAAAGCAAAATAAATCTAGGGGTGCTGCTGAAGAAAAATTAAGACGTTCTTATCTGGCTATTACCAACCATAACGACCACAAAGCCCGTGATAACAACGGTCAGCCCGATACTGATAAGATGTTGGTAATAAATAATCAAGTTTTACGTCAATTATCTGGCTGCAACGGGATGTTAGTTAAAGATTGGATGGAACGCCATAAAACAGCGATTGACGACCATAACAATAAATATGGGTTAGGAATTTACCACAACAAAGGACGCGGCGATATTACTGAAGCTATTAACTGGTAAACCAAAATGCAAGGAAACATCCATCTGTGTAGGTGTTGGGATGTTTCCTTATAGGAAGATAGGGAATGCCGGAATCGGAAGATGGGGAGTAGAGAATTAGGAATTAGGAGTAGATAACAGTCACCAGAAAAAGTTTTTTATTGCCAATCGCAAACCGAGCCAAAAAAATAAAATCACACACCACAAATTTTCGCAACTTTAAAACCATCAAAAGTTATGCAATAATTCGAGATTTACCATAGAAAATTGTGATGATAAATCAAAATATTTCTTGCAATTCTGTTAACAAAAGTTCACAATTACCTAGTTTTAGTTATGCCGTTGCAAGCAAATAACAGCATAATTTGAAGTAGCCATCAACGAACCATAGAGAAATACCATAGTACTACGCCTAAACTACTTGCGTATATTTATGTGATTATTAAGCTAAATACTGAGACAGACCATAGATAAACGCCAGTACAATGTGCTTTTATTTTTTGCGTAAATCTATGTATTTAAAACACTCAATAAATAGCTATTTGTTCAATAAAAACGAACAAAAGGTAAGAATGCTAGTATATTACGCACACTGATAATCAATATACTAACTACCTGAATGCAATATTAAGAATAATTGCTCAGTATTGCTAAACAGTCAAAGTTCTGAAGCTATCTTGTTAACCAAGGTGTAACCAGATGCACTATACTAACCAGTTCTATTATGCTATTGTAAGATATAACCAGTAACTATTTACGGGGGGCTTGTATCCGGACACGCGGGGTCAGCTAGTAGCTAAAACCTATATATAACAAGCATTTCAGTCATTGCACATATACATTATGTTTATTGCAGAGATAACCAGTTAACCAGATGCCCTTAACGCAGAGATAACCAGTTATGTCTGTTAATCT
>JBCBPQ010000167.1:0-15969 GCA_039820645.1 Cyanobacteria bacterium J06633_8
ATTCCTGCTATATTTATTTTTTAGAGTAAATCAATTCAACTATGCGATATTATAGTTAATATTTATTAATATAATTTTCATGCTGATGATTTAATATTTTTTTATAAATATAGCAGGAATTATATTCAATTTATTTCATATAAGCCTCTACTACAGCAATAAGTTGAATTTGCCAGAAATATAATATATCAGCCTTTACCATCTTTCATTTAAGCATAATTCATCTGGTAATAAAACTTAAAAAATTTATCCTTGCTACAGATGTAAGATAGTTCTTTATTATACTCAGTAATACATCTTGTATAATTCCTGTTAGTCTCAATATAATATCTAAAAAATAATCAATATCTGCATATTATTTCCTTTTTTATACAAAATATATAAGATTTTACAGTTGACTATATTGAGATTTGTGATTGTTTTTTAAGTTAGTTTTTAGTGACCAAATGGGTTTGATTTCTTCAGATTTATAAATTTTTATTAGAATAAATCTTCGGGTTTAATCTTTTTCAGGATGCAGATAATCCTGAAAAATAAATTGAGGAATTAGCCAATATTTAAGCCAAGCAAAAGCCGCTAGACTCAATAATCCAGTCAGCATTAAAGGTAAGCCGAGCTTTCTTCTAAAGGTATCGGGAAGAGTCGCAATTACTGATCTGTCTACAGATTAGTAGATATGTCCAGATTTTTACGAGCGGTCAATATCTTCGACGGGTGAAACTGGATACCAATGCCCAAAGAAGTTGAATTCGGATTGCATTTGAGAAAAACCAGCCAGTAAAGAACGGAAAATCAAATATCTACACAAAAAAACACATTATCCCAAATTGAATCCAGGCAACGTTAAAGTTCGTATTTCTTCATGTAGCGAGCATCGATTAGCAGTTGTTAAAGAGCTTTTTGTCGTAACCTAATATTTATATCGCCCCTTTAAAATGAAGTTTATAAAGGTTACGATTTATGGCTTATTCCTGGTTTAAAGCATTTCACATCGTTGGTATTGTAGTTTGGTTTGCTGGTTTATTCTACTTGGTACGTTTGTTTATCTATCATGTAGAAGCCGAGCAAGAAGCAGAGCCCGCACGCACGATATTGAAAAATCAATATCAAATCATGGAGAAACGTCTCTATAGCATTATTACCACGCCAGGAATGATTGTAACGGTCTTGATGGCAATTGGTTTGTTATCAACGGAGCCGGAAGTTTTAAAACAGCCTTGGTTGCACGTCAAATTGGCTTTTGTGGTGTTATTAATTGGCTATCATCACTACTGCAAGCGTTTAATGAAACAGTTAGCAGCAGGTGAATGTAAATGGGGTAGTCAGCAGTTGCGGGCTTTGAATGAAGCACCTACTGTAATGCTGGTTGTAATCGTGTTATTAGCAGTGTTCAAAAATAGTCTTCCCACCGATATTACGGCTTGGGGTATTTTTGGGTTAGTTATTGCAATGGCTGCAACTATTCAGCTTTACGCTAAAAAACGTCGTCAAGATAAAGAGAAGTTGGAAGCACAGGTTTCTCAAGGTTAAGTGTTAAAGGCTAAAAGTGCTTTCTGGTTACTATGCTCTGCATGGTAATAGAGCGTAGGGAGACGTAGTATTGCTACGCCTCTACATTTTTTCAAAATTATCTTCAATTACTGCGTTTTGAGTTTAAGAATGGGGGTATGGGACAATCTAATGTCATGGCGATCGCTCTCAATAAATCTCTTTCTTGGGCAGTAACTTTATTATCTATTAACACTGTATGAGCGCAGGCATCAACTACTGCTTGTTTCAGTTTTGGTGTGGCTTGACTGAGATTTGCAATACTTTTCTTTACGTCTGAAAAATTGCATTTGAGTGGTGCTTTTGGGTTTTCTTGTTCTGTTGCACTTGGAAGCTGGAAAATGCCGCAACTAAATGCATAAGCTGCTGAATCTGGATTATTTTCGCCGACTTGTGCTATTGCTGAGAGTACTAGTAAACAATCCGACCAAATTTCTTTAATTGAATTAAATTTTATTGTGATGTTGCAATCTGGTTGCAATACAGTTTGCAAGCGATGCCACAAAATTAAGCGCAACACAAAGTCTTGCACTGAAGCTTTTCCTTTGGCTGCGATTAAACCTTGAACGCATTTACAAACTCTTTGGCATTCTTTGAGTGGAAGTTGGCGTAATGCGGGTATTGTTAAGTCTAAAAGCGGTAAATAAATATTGTCATCTAACTGAGTTATTTCTTTGTTGAATTTTATAGATGAATTTACAATTTCTTCTGCTTGAACTTGACGCAGCCAGGTAAGCTGTTTTTCTTGTATTGGGGAATTTTGATTTTCTAAGGTTAAGGCATATAAGATTTCTTGTGCTGTTTGTGTTTCTCTGACTCCTAATCGTAAGGATTCAGGTAATTCGGCTAATAATTCTTGAGTAAAATCAAAATGCTTGGGTGTTACGGTACCAATTTGAGCGACTACTTTTTCTGGGGTTACAGCTTGGGAATTACCGCGAGCAAAGCCCATTGGTAATGAGTTATTTGATGAAGAATGTGTTGAATTACGAGATGAATTAGAAATATTTTTTACTTTGACTCGACTAACGCGACGAATACGAATTTCAAGGGGTGGATGAGTAGCAAATTTTTCTTCCCAAAAGTGGATTTTGACAGCGTTAGCGAAGAACATATGGCTGGCAGCTTCGGCTTTGGGTGTCAGCAAGCGCGAATCCATTTCCTGTAGTTTTTGTAATGCCCCAGAAATGCCGTCGGAATTACGAGTGAACTGTACCGCAGAAGCATCGGCAAGAAATTCTCGTTGACGGGAAACCGCAGCTTTGATTAAACGCCCGCAGAGCAATCCTATACCGCCAATTGCCATTAAAGCAAAAGCTAATGGCCATAATCGGAAACCAACATCATCTTTATCGGGGATGCGTAGCATTTCCCTTCCGATAAGATAAATGAACAAAATTCCATGGAGCAAGCCCATTAATCGTAAATTCAGTACCATATCACCATTGAGAATATGACTGAATTCGTGTGCGACAACGCCCTGCAATTCATCGCGGTTAAATTTTTCTATGCAACCAAGAGTAACACCAATGACAGCATCGTTAAGTGAAAACCCTGCCGCAAAGGCATTTAAACTAGGTTCGCGATCGAGTAAATAGACTTTGGGGATAGGAATACCCGAGGCGATCGCCATTTCCTCTACGATGTTTAACAACTGTTGTTCTTGTTCGCTGGCAGTTTCTGTAAGTAATAATCTTCCACCTAATTCTTCAGCTATCGCACAACCACCTTGACGTAGATTAAGGATTTTGTACAAGCTTGCTAAGATTATGAGTAATATTGTCGTAACCGATACCCAAAAGAATAAAGTAGGTTGCCACCAAATAATTGGTGAAATTGAGAACGTTAATATATAAAGTAATAACAGCACGACAATATAAATTGCCATAATCATTATAGATATAGCGATTGCAAACAACCCAAGCAATTGTTGAGTCTTTTGGCGTGCTTTATCCTGATTTTCAAAGAAATTCATAAATACACTTTTTTAAATATTTTTTAGAAATGATTTTAAAAAACTTTATCTGTATAAAAATAAATATAGTTATTTTCTTTTGAATATACAGACTAACCTCAACCCCTTCTTCTCTTTTAAGTAAGGCTAATGCTGAAGGCGGGGTGAGGTTAAATTTTGTGATTCTATAGCAAAATCAATTCACTTTTAAAAAGAAACGCGAGGTGTGTTTCTGACTTCCGGTGCAACTTTTTCTAACAAATTGGCAGAAGTAAAATTAAAACTATCAGCGACTAAATTACTAGGAAAAACTTCGCACTTAGTGTTGTAAAGCGTTATCGCATCATTAAAAGCTTGACGTGCAAAAGCAATCCGATTTTCTGTTGAAGATAACTCTTCCATTACTTTAGTCATGGATTGATCTGCTTTCAAATCGGGGTATGATTCGGAAATTAGCATCAATTTACTCAATGCACTATCTAAAACTGCTTCTGCATTGCCTAATTGTCCCATAGCCTGAGAATCCCCAGGATTTTTTGCTGCACTACTACTAGCATTAATCGCAGAATTTCTTGCCGCAATTACTGCTTCTAAAGTTTCTTTTTCATGCTTCATATACCCTTTGGCAGTTTCTATCAAATTGGGAATCAAATCGTAACGACGCTGCAATTGAACATCAATTTGAGCATAAGCATTTTTGTAGCGGTTGCGATACTTAACTAAATCGTTGTAGCTATTAATAATAGTTACAAGAACAGTGGCAATAATAGCACCCACGAAAATAAAAAATCCCATAAATTTAAAATCCTATACTTTCAATTGTCAGTTTTGACTATCTCTGACATTATTATTTTGCAAAAGTTTTTTTATCTAATTTGAGTATAATTTCAGAATGCTATCTTTGTCTTCTGTAAAAATGATTAAGGGATGTTACTGAATAATGTAAAGAAAAATGAGTCATAAAAAAAATAAACTTAAAAATTAACTGCATAAATTTTATTAAAAGTGCAGATAGCATACCAAGGGACAGAATTACTAAAGGGATTCATTGAAATATCAAAATCTCTAGCTAAAACATTCGCAAATTATGAGACATTAAGTAATGTGAACAAGTTAAAGCTGTAAATAATTTTTTGGCTAAAAGCATTCCTTTTCTCTTGATAAATGCATAATTAAATTAAGGTGCGTCCCTGTCTGTAAGCGCACCATATTAATTTTCTATTGACTAAAATAACTATATTTATGGATAGTCAGACATTCTTTAAAAATCGAGTTGCTGTACTTGCTACCATGCATAAGAAAGAGAGAGTAATTGCTCCGCTCTTGGATAAAGAATTAGGTATAAAAGTAACAGTACCGCCAAATTTTAATACGGACAAATTCGGTTCTTTTACAAGAGAAATAGAGCGCTCGGGAAGTCAAATAGAAGCTGCAAGACTGAAAGCACAACAAGCACTTTTAGTAACTGGTGAAAGTTTAGCCATCGCCAGCGAAGGAAGTTTTGCTCCTCATCCTTCTTTACCTTATATTCTGTGCAATCGAGAAGTTGTAATTTTAATAGATAGAAAAAATGGTTTAGAAATAATAGGAGAAGAATTATCGACAGATACAAATCACAATCATTCAAAAGTTAGTAATATCAAACAAGCTTTTGATTTTGCAGAAACAGTTGGCTTTCCCGAACATGCTTTGGTTGTAATGTTGAATGATTATCCCAAAAAAAACGAAGAGATAATTAAAGGAATTAATACAGAATTAGCATTAATTGAAGCAATAAATAGTGGGTTTAAAAAATCATCAAATGGTGAAGTGCATCTCGAAACTGATATGCGAGCGATGTACAATCCAACGAGAATGAAGAATATAGAAAAAGCAACTTTAAATCTGATTGAAAAAATTAACAGCCTTTGTCCAAATTGTTCAACACCTGGTTTCGATATTGTTCAAAAAATTCCGGGATTGCCGTGCGAATGGTGTCGCGCTCCAACAAATTTAACAAAATCTGTAATTTATAAGTGTCAAAAATGTGGTTTCAGAAAAGTAAAATCATTTCCCCAAGGTAAACATTTTGCAGATCCCGCTCAATGTATGTACTGCAATCCTTAATTTTTTATAGGTTTTACCTGCCGACTTGAGTATTTGCTACAAATCTTGTAAATACGCAATCAATGCACAAAAAATAAGTAAAATTTATAGCCAGCAAAAATAAAAGCTCTCAACCCATTTAAGGGAAGAGAGCTTCAAATGTGGTGTGAGGAATGTTGTTTTATACTGTCTACAAATAATTATACTTATCAAGTATGAAGTATATATTACCAAAATATGAAAATTGTATATGGATTAAATCTGGTGAGAGAATAAATAAATTCAAAGCATTTTTTCCAAAAATTGTTTAGCGCGATCGCAATTTGGATTGTTGAAAAAATCCTTTGGTGGAGCGTCTTCGGCTAAATGCCCGCTATCGAGAAACATGATTCGACTGGCAACTTCTCTTGCAAAACCCATTTCATGAGTAACTATAGCCAAAGTAAATCCCGTATTTGCCAAATTTTTCATTACCTCTAATACATCTTTAACCATTTCTGGATCTAAAGCGGAGGTGGGTTCATCAAACAAAATCATTTCCGGTTCCATAGCTAAAGCGCGTGCTATAGCCACACGCTGCTTTTGCCCTCCCGAAAGTCTTGCTGGGTAAGCATCAGCTTTGTCAGCCAAACCGACTTTTTCCAGTAATTCAATAGCTTTCATCCCGGCTTGTTTCTTATCCAAACTTTTTACCTTTATAGGTGCATAAGTAATATTTTGTAGCACCGTCATATGGGGAAACAAATTAAAATGCTGGAACACCATTACCAAGCGCTGCCGAATTTTCGCAATCTTAGTTTGAGGATGAGTTATTTCTTCGTCATGAAAATAAACCTTTCCTACAGTAGGCATTTCTAATAAATTAATGCATCGCAGAAAAGTAGATTTACCCGAACCAGAAGGACCTAAAATAGCAACAACTTCACCTTGATAAATCTCTGTAGAAATATCTTTTAGTACATCAAGACTTCCAAATGATTTACACAATGATTCTGTACGGATGATTGGTTTGTTCATATTAGTTATTAGTAGTTAGTGGTTAGTGGTTAGTGGTTAGTTGTTAGTTGTTAGTTGTTAGTTGTTAGTTGTTAGTGGTTAGTTGTTAGTTGTTAGTTGTTAGTTGTTAGTTGTTAGTTGTTAGTTGATAGTTGTTAGTTGTTAGTTGTTAGTTGATAGTGTTTAGTTACTATATATTTGATAACTGCTCACTGTTGACTGTTGACTGTTGACTGCTCACTGTTGACTGTTGACTATTAACTGTCTCAATCGCTTCTTCTCAATTTCTTTTCCAAATCAGAAGCAGCAAAAGATAAACCCATGACTAAAACGTAATAAATTAATCCGGCAAACAACAACGGTTCAAAATATATATACTTGTTTGCCCCCACAATTTGAGCACTACGTAATATCTCAACTACACCAATTGTTGCGACAAGGGAAGAATCTTTTAATAATCCGATAGTTTCATTTACCAACGCAGGTAAAATGTTCTTTAATGCCTGTGGTAAAATTATGTCCCACATCATCATTGGATAAGAAATACCCATAGACATTGCTGCTTCAAACTGTCCTTTGTCTACAGCTTGAATGCCACCCCGAATTGTTTCTGACATATAAGCACCGGAGTTTAAAGTAAAGGTAAATACGCCAGCTTGAAAAGCAGAAATATCGTATCCCGTTAATTGAGGTGTGGCAAAATACACTAAAGATAGCTGTAAAAGTAATGGTGTACCTCGAAAAATAGAAGTATACGCATTAGCAAACCAGTTAAGTAACTTAATCCCAGAAATCTTGAAGAAAGATAAGGCAGTTCCCCAAAATAAACCGAGAAATACTGATGATAAAGTAAATGATAAAGTTAAGGGAATCCCTTTGAGAATAAAAGGTAAGTCAGGAAGAATTCGCCGAAAGTCTAAATTTAATCCGTCTTTAGTTTCAGCAGTTGGTGCAGTAATGTTTTCCGATCCAGAATTTGCAGAAAACCACTTTTTACTCAACTTTTCCAATTCACCATTATCCTTCATTTTTTGCAGCACTTTGTTAAATGGCTTAACTAACTGCGAACCTTTAGGAAAAGCAATAGCCGAACCAGATGCGTTTTCAAGGGAAGGAATAATATTAAACTGTAAATCTGGGTTCGATTTCACAAATCCCAAAGCCACAGTATCTTCAACAATCGCCGCATCAATTCTCCCAGCTTTTATTTCTTGAACTATTTCTGGTACTTTGTTTAATTGCTTTAACTTGATATTCGGAACTTTTTGGGCAATTTTTTTAGCATTTTGTTCTTGAATTGTACCTAATTGAACGCCAACAATCTTATTAGATAAATCTTTTGGCTGAGTTATATTGCTATTTTTAGAAGCGACAATAGTATCCTTCGCTTCATAATAAATAATAGAAAAATCCACATTGGCGCGGCGTTGTGGAGTTGGAGTCATTCCAGCCATCACAAAGTCAGCACGATTTGCTTGAAGTGCTGGAATCAAACCATTAAAATCCGATTGGATAATATTGAGTTTAAAACCCAACTCCTTCTTAAGATAGTTGGCAATATCAATATCAAAACCAACTATTTGGCGATTGCCATTTTTCGTTTGATAAAATTCATAAGGAGGATAATCGGGGGAAGTAATCATCGTCAGTGTTTCTTTACCAACAGATGAAGCGATAGTAGGATAGTGATTGCTAAAGATAATACTAATTACCAGTATTAACGTAAATAAGAATAATTTGCGTTTCTTCATTTTGTAACTTTGTAGATGCATCATGATTAAGTAGCATGGGAAAGAGGATTTCCTTTCTACGACTATTTAATGTTCCATAGCAAGTAGTATTAAGGTTCAAAGGTATCAGTATCTACAATTAAACAAAGTACCCGTTTGTGTACCTTGTTAATCTACGGAATTCAAGACTATTAACTTGATGTTCTATCACAGAAAAGAATTCAAGGTAACTCGATGATTCTAAGTCCCGTTCAAATCAAACAACCTAGCTTAAAATTCGGTAATAGTGGGGATTCAGTCAAAAAATTGCAAGAATTCTTAATTAAAAGAGTTCCTGACGTTCAAAATCTTGTAATTAATGGTGTATTTGATGAAATAACTTTACTAGCAGTAGAAATTTTTCAGTATCGTACCTTTTTAAAGCAAGATGGTATTGTTGGAGTTGTGACTTGGGAAGCACTTTACATTGGGCAACGTCCGGATTTACCTTTGCTATATCCTGGTAGCTACTGTGATGATGTTGCGAAAGTCCAAAGCATTCTCAAGTTTTCTCCCTTCATTCAAGAAAATTTAGGTTTCGACGGTTACTACTTTGGAAGGATTGATGGTGTATTCGGGTATCAAACCCAAGCAGCAGTAAAATGTTTTCAACAACACAAGCAACTTGTGGTTGATGGAGTTATTGGTTATCAAACTTGGGATTATCTTATGGAATTTGCGGCTTTAATTAGTCATTTTAGTTTATAGATATTTATCTAATTTGTAATGTTCTATTAAAGGAATCTGGTGAATCTTAAAAAAACTAGATTCCATATTTTTGATATTTTTTAGTATATTCAATTAATATCAAAACATTTTATAATCATCTATAAAGTATTGTTTTATATCGTTTCGGGGCTTACGATATTCTCATGATATCTACTCAAATTCCTTATTCTTGGAAAACAGCCTTAGCTGAAGAATTTAATAAACCTTATTTTAAAGAACTGCAAAATTTTATTGAAGAGGAAAGAAAATCTAAAATTATTTATCCTCCTCAAGAAGATGTATTTTCAGCTTTTGAACTTACACCATTAGAAAAAGTAAATGTTTTAATACTTGGACAAGATCCCTATCATGGTGAGAATCAAGCACATGGATTATGCTTTTCGGTAAAACCTGGTGTAAAAATTCCACCTTCGTTAGTTAATATTTATAAAGAGCTTAAAGATGATATTGGGTGTGAAATTCCCGATTCTGGATATCTTGTACCTTGGGCAAAACAAGGTATCTTGATGATTAACGCCGTATTAACTGTAGAAGCACATACACCAAATTCTCATAAAAACAAAGGCTGGGAGACTTTCACCGATGCAGTTATTCGTAAAGTTAATCAAAAGCAAGAACCTGTCATTTTCGTACTTTGGGGTGGTTATGCAAAAAAGAAGCTGAAATTAATTGATACTAATCGTCACACAGTTATTCAATCTGCACATCCCTCTCCACTATCTGCTCGTAACGGCTTTTTCGGTAGCAAACCTTTTTCAAAAATAAATTCTGCCCTGCGTCAAGCAGGTAAACCGGAAATTAATTTTCAGTTAACAGTACCATGACAGTAAACAGTTACCAGTTATCAATTAATAAAAATATACCAATCCTATATAATTTGTAAAAATTCAAGATATTGAGAAACCCGGTTTTTCCAGAAAACCGGGTTTTTGGATTCTTGCTATTTGTACGGTCAAAGATAATTAATAATTGATTAAATGGTGTGGACTTCTTTACACGCAAATATACATCTTACTATTCGTTTGCGCGGTATTTTGAAGCGCAATCAAAGGTTGCTAATTGCAGTTTCTGGAGGACAAGATTCTCTGTGTTTAACTAAGTTAATGTTAGATTTACAACCGAAATGGGGATGGCATCTCGGTATTGCTCATTGCGACCATTGTTGGCGGGATGACTCCCAAGCAAACGCCAATCATGTGGAACGGCTTGCAGGTGAATGGGGTATACCTTTTTACTTAGAAACAGCTTCTCAGTCATTGATAAGTGAAGCAGCAGCAAGAAATTGGCGCTATCAAGTTTTACAGCGAATTGCCAATCAAAATAATTATCAATGCATTATTACAGGACATACAGCAACGGATAGGGCAGAAACTTTACTTTATAATTTAATGCGGGGTAGCGGTGCCGATGGTTTACAGGCTTTAACTTGGCAGCGTCGGCTTAGTGTTAATGGGGAAGTGATGCTTGTACGTCCCCTTTTAGAAGTAACTCGTACTCAAACAGGTAAATTTTGTCAAGATTTTCAGTTGCAAGTTTGGGAAGATTCCACAAATCAAGAATTAAAATATGCTCGCAATCGTATTCGTCAGGAATTGATGCCATATTTGCAGGAAAAATTTAATCCGAAAGTAGAGTCGAATTTAGCTCGCACAGCAGAACTTTTACAAGCAGAAGTTGAATATTTAGAGGAAGCTGCAGAAGAATTGCGAAAAAATGCTGAGATTACAGATGAGCAAGGAGATTCCCACACGCTATTACGTTTGAATCGTGAAATATTGCAGAAAGCTCCACTAGCTTTGCAGCGTCGGGCTATACGTCAAGTGTTACAGAAAATAATCTTAAATGCTCCAAGTTTCGAGCATATTGAGAAATTGGTGAGTTTGATTGGGGCACCGAATCGTTCGCAAACTGATCCATTTCCTGGGGGTGCTGTAGCTGTAGTAGAAGGTAAATTAATTGTGTTAAAAAAAAAGATGAAGGATAAAGGATAAAACCATAGTTCATCCTTGATACTCCATCTTTTTACTGAGATATCAAATTTTCGATAGAAGAACGCATATCTGTAATTGCTTGCAGTTGATAATCTCCAGTTTCCTGCACTTGCGTTAAAGCGTCATTGATACCTTGCAATTTGTGTCGCAAACTTTCTAAGGAATCCTGTATTGGCTTAAGCGCTTCTTCATAAAGATTGACTTTTGCCCAGAGTTGAGCATTTGTGGTTTGCAATGCACAAAATTTTTCCTCCATTGCTTGTAATGCTTGACGCTTACTATCACGTTCTTGAGTTTGAACTGTAATTGTTTCTTGTGCTTGCTCAATAGTATTTTGTATTTGCTCTGCTTCAGCTTCCAGTTTCTCCAGTTGTTCGGAATACTTTTGTCGCTGAGCTTCGATTTGCTTGACTATTGGGCTCAAATCCACATTGCTTTGCCTACTCGCTTGTTCTTTTCGCTTAGACAATACGCTTTGATGCTTTTCTAAGGATTCCTGACGTTCTATCAAACTACGACGCTGACCGACTAAAGTTTCGTTGAGCATCTCGAAGCTGTCTTTTTCGTCTGTAAGTTCCTCTTCTAATCCACTACGTTCTTCGTCAGAAGCCGAACTTATTTTTTCTTGCAGTTCATCTATAGTTCGTTGTTTGTAATTGAGTTCTTGTTCTTGTTCTTCAACAAAACTAGAATCAATTTTTAACTTTTCCTGCAAATCTTCAACTGTTTGTTGGAGTTCTTGTGTTGATAAAGATTTTAAATCTTCTGCATCAAAATCCAGAACAAAATCTTCTTCACTAGCGCCAGAACTTTGAGAAAAAGAGTTAACTTGGTCTTTTAGCTCTTGCCGCTCCTGCAATTGCTCAGAGAGCATCTGCATTACTTCTTGTTTGCTTTCCAGAGATGCAGTACTTAGTTTCAACTCTGCTGTCTGTTGGCAAAGAGAATCTTCAGCTAGCTGCAAAGAAGAATTAGCTTCGTGAACTTCCTGTGACAAACTCTCGATTGTTGCTTGCTGCTCCTTAGCTTCGGTTTTTTGCTTTTCAAGTAGTTCAAAATGAGGATTAAGGATGGCTTGCTGTTTCTCTACCATCTCGAATGCATTATCGAGATGTTCGCGAACACTTTGCGTAGGAGCAATATTATCAGAGAGTTTTTCTAATAAATCGCCGATTGCCTTTGCTTGTTCCTCATCTAAAACTCCTCCCTGCTTAAATTCTGCGCTACATTCTTCTAAGCGACGCTGTTCGCCACGTAAATGCTCCCAAGCACCTTCAAGTTCTTGACGGTTGCGCTCGATTTCTTCTTGTAAGCTTTCAATTTCCTGACGGGAATTTTCAACTTCCTGAATCTTGGCATCTATGTGTTGCGCTTCTTCTTGGATTTGTCGGGCTTCTTCTTCCCGCGCTTCCAAATCCATTTCTCGGCGGCTTATTTCCTGCCCTTGAAATGTCAGCGACTCTTTCCACTGGTCTATTTCTTCTTCTTTTAATTTGAATTTTTCCAATTGACGGGAAAAATTCTGCAAGATATTTACTAGAGGACGACCAGCTTCTTGGAGTCTCTGTAGCTGACGATTTGCGTTCAGTTCAGCTAATACAAGTGCGCCATCATTTAATTTACTAGCTTCATCAGCAGTAATTACTTCCTCACTTACCGTATTCCAACTCTGGTCATTGCGTTGACAAGCCAGCAGTTTTAATTCGGTTTTGGCTCCACTACCAAGCAAGCCACCCTTTTGTTTTTGTACTTCAGCTAAATACAGCACACCGTAAATCCTTATTGATGTACTTGAGTAAGTTTTAATTTATACGATAGATGCAGGCATTAATCTGCGCTATTTCACTTCAAATTAGCCTTTAAAAGCTAAGTGAAAATTTTATATGCGTCCAAAATAATCGCATAATGATTTTTTATAATCTATTTCCATCGTGTCTTTACATTTTGTACTTATGAAGCTAAGGATGACTACCGTATTATTACCAACACTTATTGAGAGTACTACTCAAAATCACGGCAAGTTTTGTAAATATTTCTGCACTAGTATAAAAATTATCCTTTGAATACCAAATTAAAAAAGTAAAAACTTGTTTGGGGAGATCCAAAAAATCAAATATCCAGCGTGGCTCAAATACATTTCCACAGAAAACTTAGATTTATGGGGGTTCCCAGCAACTGAGAAGCTAAAGTTAGATATTTTAAGTAAGTCGGCACAAATAAACCAAGCTACATTACAGAATGTAAATTACCCTCAAACCCTTATTCCTATTGCAAGACAGCAAGACAGCAAGACAGCCTTATCCCAATTACTATTTTCAATGCCAACCTACTTATTACTTGTAAGTGCCTTGTGCCATGAAAAAGTTTGTTGGCAATTACAAATAAGAAATCAATAAATTAGCCAAACTCTTACTCTGACTAGATTTATCATTTTTTTGAAATTAATAATTTATTTATAAGTGTTAACTGTTGAAAAACTTGGGCACAATGAACAAAGAATGTAAACTGGATAACAAGGAGTGCCTAATTGCTAAATGCAGGGAAATTTAAGTGAGATTGATATACGCAGTATCCTGCAATTGATTGAGTTGGGACAGCGAACGGGTTTACTGTTTGTTGAAACTTATAGTTTGTCAGGGAATGACTCTGTTACTCGCTATACTCAAGAATCATCAAACCGGACTTGGTTTGTCTTTTTTATAAATGGTCAAATAGTATACTCTCAAGAAGGTAATAATAGTGTATTCCGTCTTCGTGATTACTTACGGTATTACCGAATTAATCTACAAGGGCAAGAAACGCCACCAGCAAAAGATTCTGATAAATCGTCCTCTGCACCAGAGTATGGCTATTTATGGAGACTTTTAGAACAGGAAATCATAAATGCTGTTCAGGCTCGCAGTATCATCCACGGTTTAGTGCATGAAACTCTTTTCGATTTATTAAGTTTACGTGAAGGCAATTTCATTTTTGAGTTGGACAAACCATTAACTCCCCAGCTGACTACTTTAGAAATTGCTCCTGTGGTAAGCAAAGTTTTCAAGCAGGTGCAAGAGTGGAAACTGTTATATCCCTATATTCAGTCTCCAGATCAATGTCCCATATTGACTGATATTGAGCGTCTGCGTTCTTCCTTGGCTTCTTCCACTGTCGAAAAATTACAGCATTGGGCAGATGGAAAAACTTCCTTGCGTCAGCTTGCTCGTTTTCTTAATCGAGATGTTTTGACTTTAGCGAAAGCCATATATCCTTACGTACAACAAGGTTTGATACACATAACATTAGCAGAAAATAAGCTATCGTTAACCCAAAACCATTCAATAACACCCAATTCTGGAAACGATCGGTCAATAAAAGCCATAGTGTGTATTGATGATGCTACTACTGTTTGCGAGACAGTGCAGTCTATTTTGCAACCCCAAGGCTATAATGCAATCGCCTTTACTAATCCTTTGGAGGCACTTAACCGAGTTTTTCAACTCCAACCGCATTTGATTTTATGCGATATTATGATGCCCGATTTGGATGGTTACCAACTTTGTGCTATGTTGCGTCATTCCAGTGCATTCCGGCTCGTGCCGATTATTATGCTCAGCGCTAAAACTAGCTATATCGATAGAGCAAAGGCAAATATGGTTGGGGCTACTGATTATTTAACAAAGCCTTTTGAGTCAACTGAATTGCTGCTGTTAATCAAAAAATATCTCAATAATTACGAGGGGCGATCGCCAATTTCCAGAATGCGGTACTTGTTGATTTAAGCAAATATAGGGTAAAAATTATTATCACTTCCTTTGGATTAAAGCCAATTATCAAATACTGAGTAAATTTGTGAATAAATAGTTTTTTTATACAAAATTATTAGGGGAGATTAGGGAATGTTCCTCGCAGGGGACATCTACATCGGGAGGTAATGAGATATTTATGAGTACAGTTCTGATTGTGGAAGATAGTATCGCACAAAGGGAGATGATTACAGACCTTTTGAAAGCAAGTGGCTTGTCAGTCACTCACGCTTCAGATGGACTGGAGGCACTACAGACAATTCAAAGTATTTGTCCCGATTTAGTGGTCTTGGATATCGTTATGCCCCGGATGAATGGTTACGAAGTTTGTCGTCGGCTCAAGTCCGATCCAAAAACCCAAAATGTACCGGTAGTCATGTGTTCTTCTAAAGGTGAAGAATTTGACCGCTACTGGGGAATGAAGCAAGGGGCGGATGCTTATATCGCTAAACCGTTTCAGCCGACAGAATTAGTCGGAACAGTCAAACAACTGCTGCGAGGATAAGGTTGATTGCAATATGGACAGCAAACCCGACTTTTTAGGAGGTGGCGGACAAGATGAGTTCCGTCCTGAATTGCAAGTTGAAAGTAAGGACGGTGAGTTACATCTAAGGTTTTTCATTCCTTCGCATCAGGAGTTTGCACTACCGGCGACTGGTATTAAGGAGGTAATTGAATTAAGTCCCGATAGAATTACCCCAATTCCGAATGCTTCTCCCTTACTTTTGGGTACTCTAAATTTACGTGGAAGAGTAATCTGGGTAGCTGATTTAGGACAATTCCTGGGAGAAACTACTCCATTAAATACGGATAGGGCAGAAATTTCTGTAATTGCAATCGAAGAACAAGACACAATAGTGGGCTTGGCAGTTGAAGAAATCGGGGGTATGGATTGGCTTGATGTTCAGCATCTAAGTGCGCCTACCAACGTACCGGATACTATGGCTCCTTTTTTAAAGGGAGAGTGGTTAAAAGATGCCGAAGTAGAACGGTGTTTGCGACTGCTTGACCAAATGGCAATTTTACGGAGTGCCCGGTGGGCTGGATAACCGCAAGGAGGCAACAAATGGCACCAAGTATAGATTACGAGCAGATGTATAAGCAGGCTTATA